>JAIMAT010000021.1 GCA_023511835.1 Bacillota bacterium
CCGCCTCCCCCGTCGCGTCGTAGCCGTAGACCGCCAGCTCCCCCGGCTCCGCCAAGAGCCGCTCCCGCGGAAGCTCCTCTTCCAGCTGTCGGAACCAGCGGGGCGCAGATCCCGCCCCGGGCCGTCTCGTGGTCACGCGTGCATCCCGCTCCTCCCGGCCGCCGGCGCGCAGCGCCGGGCGGCATCCCGGCAGAGCAGACTTTCGCCCCCGCTTCGACACCGCCTGCCGCCTTCGACAGCGCGCGCCCCGCGCCGCCCCTCCGGAGAAGGGGGAAGGCGATGCCCCGGCCGCGGGCGATGGCGGAGTTTGCTTTCGGTCAGCGGAGAAGGTGCTTCGCCAGACGGAGCGAAAGGAGACGGAAAGCGTCGGATTCTGCACATCGGAGGAGGGCAAGCGATGGCTACCCCGCCTGTCAAGGAAGTCTCGCGGCGAACCGGGACGGCCTCCCCGGCCTGGATCGCGCTCTTCGGCGCGCTCATCGGCGTGACCTCGCTGATCCCCATCTTTCCGTACGTGGGCGGCGGCGGCTACGTGCCGCTGCTCGTCCCCTTCTCGGCCATGGCGCCCATGCTGCTGGGCCCGGCGGGCGGCATCTTCGCCTCGGTCATCGGCGGCCTGATCGGCATGTTCATCGCCCCCGCGGCCTTCCCGCTGGGCATCGTCGACGTGCTGGAGACGGGCATCGCGCCCGCCTTCTTCACCGCCCTGATGCTGAACAACGACCGCTACTACGCCTGGAACGTCCCCATCCTGGCCATCTTCTCCGCCTTCGCCGTCCTCTTCCCGTACTACATCCCCGGCCCGGCGGCGCGCTTCCCCTATCCGCCGGAGCCGCTCTACATCCTCATCTCGGCCATCTACTGGCTGCCCACGCTGGTGGTGGCCATCCTGCCCTTCGGCCGCTGGACGCTGCCCGCCTGGGCCCGCTCGGACGAGCCGCGCCGGCGCTACTTCGGGCTCCTGATCATCCTCGTGCTCTCGCTCTACATGTGGTGGAACCCTTGGACGCGGCCCTACTGGTACGTCTTCCACTACCCGGTGAAGCTGGCCCTGGCCACCTTCATCGGCTACATCTGGTGGGTGCCGGCGCTCTCGGTGATCACCGCCGTGCTGGCTGCCGCCATCCTGGAGGCGCTCAAGCGGAGCGGCCTGCCCAAGGTGGAGCGGGCCCTATGGTAGAGCCGGCCGGCGGCCCGGCCGTCCGGGTGGAGGAGCTCGCTTTCCAGTACCAGGGGGGCGGGGAGGTCCTCCGGGGGATCTCCTTCACCCTGGAACCGGGCGACTTCCTGGTCGTCCTGGGGGCCAACGGCGCCGGCAAGTCCACCCTCTGCTACCTGCTGACCGGCATCGTCCCCAACATCTACGCCGGGCGGCGCTCGGGCACGGTGGAGGTGGTGGGCGTCGACCCCTGGGAGTACCGGCTGGCCGAGCTGACCGACCGGGTCGGCCTGGTGATGCAGAACCCCGAGAGCCAGATCTCCATGCCCATCGTGGAGATGGAGATGGGGCTGGCGCTGGCCAACCGGGCGGTGCCGGCGGAGGAGATCGGACGGCGCGTGGAGTGGGCGCTGGAGGTGGTGGACCTGGCCGGCTACCGCCGCCGCCCCACCAAGGCGCTCTCCGGCGGGCAGAAGCAGCGGCTCGTCCTGGGCGCCGCGCTCACCTCGCTGCCGCCGCTCCTCGTCCTGGACGAGCCCACCGCCCAGCTGGACCCGCTGGGCAGCCGCGAGCTGCTCCGGGCGATCAGCAAGCTCCGCCAGGAGCGCCGCGTCACCATCGTCATGACCACCCACAAGACCGAGGAGGTCCTCGGCCTCGCCACCCACGCGCTGGTGCTGGAGGAGGGGAGGGCCGTCGCCTACGGCCCGTACGCCGAGGTGATGCGCCAGGTCGACCTGCTGGAGGCGGCCGGCGTGCAGGCCCCGCCGGCCGAGCACGTCGCCTGGCGCGTGCGCCGGCGGGGCGTCGCGCTGCCCCCGGGAGCCGCGGAGGAGGCGGTGGTGGAGGCGCTGCGGAGCCGGGCGCGGGGGCCGGTGCCGGTGCCCCGGCGGGAGCGGCCGGCCGCGACGCGTGCGCCGGTGCTGGAGCTGGAGCACGTCACCTTCCGCTACCCCGGCCAGGAGCGCCCCGCCCTCCAGGACGTCTCGCTGCGCGTGGGGGAGGGCGAGTTCGTCGGCGTCGTCGGCCAGAACGGCTCCGGCAAGAGCACGCTCCTCAAGCTCCTGGCCGGCCTGATCCGCCCCCAGGAGGGCGGCTACCGCCTGGCCGGGCGCGAGACCGCGCCGCTCTCGGTGGCCGAGATCGCGCGCCAGCTGGGGCTGGTCCTCCAGGATCCCGACTACCAGCTCTTCAACCCGTCGGGGCTGGAGGAGGTCGCCTTCGGCCTGCGGAACCAGAGGCTTCCCGAGGAGGAGGTGCTGGCGCGGAGCCGGGCGGCGCTGGCCGCCGTCCGCCTGGAGGCGCAGGCGGAGCTCTTCCCCTTCCGGATGAGCTTCGGCGACCGCAGGAAGCTGGCCGTGGCCGCCGTCCTGGCGCTGGAGCCGAAGGTGCTGGTGCTCGACGAGCCCACCACCGCCCAGGACTACCGCGGCCGCTACCTGCTGGCCGACCTGGCGGCCGAACTCAGGGCGCGCCGCGGCCACACCGTCCTCATGGTCTCGCACGACATCGACCTGGTCGCCCGCTACGTCGACCGGCTGGTGGTGATGCGCGACGGGCGGATCACCGTCGACGCCCCGCTGGAGGAGGCGCTGGCGCAGGAAGACGAGCTCCGCGCCACCCACGTCTCCGTCCCGACGGTGACCCGCATCGCGCGGCGGAGCGGCGTCTTCGACGGCCTGGTGGCGGACGAGGAGTCGCTGCTGGCCGCCTTTCCGGGTGGTGAGCGCCGTGAACACGCCCTTTGAGTACCAGGACGGGGAGAGCTTCCTCCACCGCCTCCATCCCAACGTGAAGCTGGCCTGGGTGCTGCTGACGCTCCTGGTGGTGCTGGCGCCCTACGGGCTGAACGCGGGCAGCTTCCTCGGGCTGGCGCTCTGGCTGGCCTTCGACCTGGCCTGCTGGCTGGCGGCCGGGCTGGACTTCCGCCGCTTCTGGGGGCTCTTCCGCATCCTCCTCTTCACCTTCGCCTTCCTGGTGGTCAGCCAGGCGCTCCTCTACGCCACCGGGCCGGACCTCTTCCGGATCGGGCCGCTGCCGGTCAAGCGCGACGGCCTGGCCTTCGGCCTGCTCCTCTCGCTGCGCATCCTGGTGGCCATGTCGGTGATGCCGGTCTTCATCTCCACCACCTCGCCCGGCAAGCTGATGGCGGCGCTCCTGCGCCTGGGCATTCCGGCGACGCCGGTGCTCATGTTCCTCTCGGCGCTCACCTTCACCAGCACGGTCTTCGAGATGTGGCAGAGCATCGTCGACGCCCAGCGGCTGCGCGGCTTCGACGTCGACGCCATGCCGCTCTGGCAACGCGCCCGCAAGGGGTACATCCCCATCGTCGTCCCCCTGGTGCTGATGCTCTTCCGCAAGGGCAACGACCTGGACATCGCGCTGGGCACCAAGGGCATCGGCGCCGTCCGCCGGCCCACCGACCTGGAGCCCGTCTCCTTCGGGCTGGGCGAGGCCGGCTTCTCGCTGGCGCTCCTGGTGATGTGCCTCGTCTTCGTCGCGGCCTTCAGCGGCCGACTGCTCTCCTGAACGGGGGGATCTGCCACGGACTGGCGTGAGCGGGTGGAGCGATACCTGGCGCCCTCGCTGGCGGTGGACTGGCCGGGCCTCCGCGTGGAGCGGGCGGAGGGGGCGCGGGTGACCGCCGCCGACGGCCGCGTCTACCTGGACTTCGTCTCCGGCATGGCGGCGCTGCCGCTGGGCCACGGCCACCCGGAGGTGGTGGCGGCGGTCCGGGAGCAGGCGGAGCGCCTCCTCCACGGTCCGCTGGGCGTCTTCTACTACGACGTCCTGCTGGATCTGGCGGAGGAGCTGGCGGCCGTCCTGCCCGGCGGCATCGCCACCTTCTTCTTCGGCAACTCGGGCACGGAGGCGGTGGAGGGCGCCGTCAAGCTGGCCCGCTTCGTCACCGGGCGGCCCATGGTGGTCGCCTTCCGCGGCGGCTTCCACGGCCGGAGCCTGGGCTCGCTGGCGCTGACCGCCTCCAAGGCCTTCTACCGGCACGGCTACCAGCCGCTGCCCGGGGTGGTCCACAGCCGCTTCCCCTACCCGCTGGCCGACGGCCTCGCGCCCGAGGCGTCGGTGGCGGCGGCGCTGGAGGAGCTGGACGCGCTCTTCCGCCACGTGGTGGCGCCGGAGGACGTGGCCGCCATCGTGGTCGAACCGGTGCAGGGCGAGGGCGGCTACGTGGTGCCGCCGCGGGGTTTCCTGGAGGGCCTGCGCGAGCGCGCCGACCGCGCCGGCGCCCTGCTCGTCTTCGACGAGGTGCAGACCGGCTTCGGCCGGACCGGCGACTTCTTCGCCGCCGAGACCTTCGGCGTGACGCCGGACGTGATGGCGCTGGCCAAGGCGATCTCCTCGGGGCTGCCGCTGGGAGCGACGGCGGCGCGGCCGGAGCTGATGGCGCGCTGGCCCGCCGGCACGCACGGCACCACCTTCGGCGGCAGCCCGCTGGCGGCGGCCGCCGCCCTGGCCACGCTCCGCGTCCTGCGCCGCGAGCGGCTGCCCGAGCGCGCCCGCCGGCTGGGCGAGGCGGCGACGGCGGAGCTGTGGCGCCTGGCGGGGCGCCATCCCGGGCTGGTCCGCGAGGTGCGCGGGCCGGGGCTGATGATCGGCATCGAGTGCGCCTCGGGGGAGGTGGCGACGCGGGTGCTCCGCGCCGCCCTGGAGCGGGGGCTCATCCTCTACCCCGCGGGGCCGGACGGCCGCGTGATCCGCTTCATCCCGCCGCTCAACGTGCCCGAGGCCGACCTGGAGGAGGGGTTGGAGATCCTGGGCGGCGCCTTCGACGAGGTGGCCGGAAGGCCATGATGCGGGCGGTGGAGCGCACCTTCCGCATCCTTCTCGCCCTGGGCGAGGCGGGCGGCGAGGGGGTGCGCCTGCGCGAGCTGGCGCGGCGGGTGCGCCTGCCGGAGCCGACGCTGCTCCGCTTCCTGGAGTCGCTGGTGGAGGTGGGCGCGGTGGAGGAGCGGGGGGAGGGGGGCTACGCCCTCGGCCTCCTCCTCCGCCGCCTGGCGCACGACGCGGTACCCGACCTGCGCGCCGCCGCCGTGCCGGTGATGCGGGCGCTCAGCGAGCGGCTGCACGAGGACGTTCACCTGGCGACGCTGGACGCCGACTCCGTCCTCTGCCTGGAGAGCGTCAAGTCGAGCCACCTGCTGGGCGTCGCCATCGGCACCGGCTCCCGCGTCCCCATCTACGCCTCGGCCATGGGCAAGGCCATCCTGGCCTTCATGGGCCGCCAGCAGCGTGCCGAGCTGCTGCGCCGGGTGGAACTGAAGCCGCTCACCCCGCGCACCCTCCACGAGCGCGGCCGCCTCCTGGCGGAGCTGGCACAGACTCGGCGGCGGGGCTACGCGCTGGACAACGGCGAGCTGGAGCTGGGCATCCTCTGCATCGCGGCGCCTCTCTTCGGCCCCGGCGGGGCGGTGGTGGGCAGCATCTCCGTCACCGCGCCGGCCGAGCGATGGAGTGCCGCCGAGCTGGAGCGTTACGCGCCCGTCCTCCTGGCGGAGGTGGCGGAGGTGAACCGGCGCCTGGCGGGCGAGGGCCAGAGCAAGGTTTCCCTGGAGAGGGGATAGACGGTTCGTCGGCGCGGCCCGAGCACCCTCCCGGGGCGATGATGCGGGTCCGAGGGGTAGCCCCCGGATCGGCGGCTACCCCCGCGGACTCCCGGTTCCCCCTGCGCCCGATCGGCAGGCGTGGCAGAGACCCGAATAAAAGACTTCCACCCGCTCGACCTCGCCTGCGTCCACCCAGCGCTCCGGCTTCCTCGGCCGGCCGGTGGCGGGGACGTCGTACCAGCGGCCGCAGCGTTCGCAGATGAAGTGATCGTGCTCCTCCAGGTCGAGGCCGTAGAGGCGGACTCCGTTCGGGTCGGTGTGCTCGTCGAGGAGCCCCGCCTTTCGCTCGTCGTCCAGCGCCTTGTAGACGGTCGCCTTGGACACCTCCGGGGCATGCACCCGGATCCGGGCGAGCACCTCGGCCGCCGTCAGGTGCAGCGACGGTTCCGCGAGGAAGAGGTGGAGGACCGCCCGGCGCTGGGCGGTGACGCGCAGTCCCCGCCTCTGCAAGAGCCTGATCGCCTGCTCCTGCGTCGGATCCACGCCAGCCGCCTCCCCGGGAGAAGCTCTGCCACGGCGTCAGTCAGCCGTTTCGAGGTGGGCCGCCAGGAACCAGAGGTCCTTGTCCGCCTGGCGCGCGAGTTGGGTCAGCAGGTCGGCCGTGACGGGATCGCCGGACTTCGCGGCGAGCTCGATGCCCGCATAGAGTCTGGCCGTCACCTTCCTGAGGCCATCCGCCACCCAGCCGATCCACCTGGAGGAGGTCCGCACACCGGCGGACTCCGACGGGGAGCCGCCACCGGGCGCCTCCCATACATCGGCCACCTCCGCGGCGGTTCCCCGGGCGCTCCCGCCCAGTTGGACGGCGCGTTCGGCCAGCAGGTCGACGCCCTCTTCCAGATGGGAGGCCACCTGATCCAACAGCTCGTGGATCTCCAGGAAGTTCTGCCCCTCGACGTTCCAGTGCGCTACCTTGGTCGCCAGCTGCTGGCCCCGCAGGGAGAGGGAGAGCTCACGGAGCTCCTGGACCAGCGCTTCGCGGGCTTCGGATCCGATGGAGACGGCGGCACTTCCCGCGTCGGTCATTCGACATACCACCCCTTTCCGTCGCCGCTTCCGCAGGGGAGCGTTGACTGAGTACGAGTATAGACTGAGTCTTAGAAAGATGCAAGTCTGACGGACTCCGTCTGCCAGTGGCTTCCTCGGTACAATGGACGAACGGTTGCACGTGCAGCAGGCCTGTCCGGGACCGCCGGCGCTGGCGACGAAGGAGGCGGCTACGAAGCCGGGAAGTCCCCGCTCCCGCGAGCTCACGCCCGATGTCGCCGGAACGCGGCTCCACGTCGTGATCCAGAGGAAGGCGGTCCAGAACGTCAACGCACGCCTGGGCGGCTCGGAGCTCCGCGTCAGCGCGCCCGCGGCCGTCCCCGGCGACGTGCTCGAGCCCGTCGTCCGCGATCTCGCGAGGAAGCTGCTTTGCCGCGTCGACCCCCGCGCGGCCGAGCGGGGATTGAGGTGCAGGCAGGAGTCGACGCCCTGACGCGCGAACCCGCCCCATCGTGAACGAGCAAGACGCCATGCACGAGGACGACTCCCTGCTCGCGTGGGTGCGGCGGTGGCAGTTCGACCGGGCCACCCTCGAGGAGATGAGCGATGACCTCGTCTACCGGCGGGGTCGCCAGTACTTCCGTGACGGCCGCGTCCTCGACTTCGACCTCGTCGACGGGGAGATCGTCGGTTCTGTGCTCGGTTCCCGGCGCCGCCCCTACGAGGTCCGGCTCTTCGCGGGCCGCTACGGTCTCCAGGCCGCGTGCGACTGCCCCTTCGCATACGGGTGGTGCAAGCACATCGTCGCCCTGGGCCTCGCCGTCCTGGAGGAAGCGCGGCGCGAGGAGCGCGACCGCGACCGGAGGTCGGCGGGGAGCGCCGCGCCTCCCGGGGAGGTTCCGACCCGCCCGCCGGCGCCTCCGCTTCCTGCCTGGAAGAGGACGCTCGAGGCGGCGCTGAGCGCGGCCGCCGCCCGTGCCGCGGGAGGGACCGCCCCCGGCGGGGCTCCGTCCGCCGTCGGCGAGACGCGTCTCGTCGTCCGGGCGTCGCTGGGACCGGGGGGGCTTGCGCTCCGCCTCCGCGCCGCGCGCATCGGGAAGCGCGGCCCGGGCGCGGAAAGGAGCTTCCACACCGGCTATTCCTACCCGACGGGCTGGCCGCCTTTCCTGGGGGCGGCGGAGCAGCGCCTGATCCGCCTCCTGGTGGCGGAGTCCGCCGTCCGGCTGGGCATGACGTTCGAGGCGCCGATTCCGGTACCGCCCGACGCGCTGGATCCGGTGGCCGAACTCCTCGCCCAGCTGCCGTACGTCTTCTTCGAGGAGTCGGCAGCTGCCGGTCAGGCACCGCCGGTCCAGGGGCCATCCGGGCGGCCGCGCGGCGGACGGCCCGGCGCCGCCCCCGAGCCGCGCAGGCCGCTCCGTGTCGACGACCGGCCGCTCCCCGTGCGGCTCGCCCTCGAACCCGCTCCGGAGGAGAAGGGCCGCCCGGAGCGCCACTACCTGCTGAAGCTGGCTCCGGTCGAGGCCGGGGATCCGCGCTGGCAGAGGCTCGTCCGCGCCGGCGGGGCCCACCTCCTCCGCGGCCGGAGGGCCTGGCTGCTGATCGCGCCGGAAGGGCGGGAGGAGGGCGAGGTCCAGGCCGAGCTGGTCCCGCTCGTCTCCGGCGCGCCGCCGGAGCTGATCCTGGCCATCGGATCCGGGATCCGGGTGCCGGAGAGCGAGCTGGGCGACTTCCTCAACGACTACCTGGGACGCCTGGGCGGCCCGGAGGAGCTCCTCCTCCCGCCCGAGGTCCGGGAGCGCCTCAGCGAGGAGATGGCGCCGCGGCCGGTGCTCACCCTGGCGGAGCGGGAGGGAGTGCTGGAGGCGCGCCTTCTCTTCGCCTACGGCGACGGGCCGGCGCAGGTGGGCGCAGGCCAGCCCGAACCCGAGATCGTCGAGGCGCAGACGGCGGCGGGGCCGCGCTGGGCCCGGCGGGATCGGGCGGCGGAAGGGCGGGCGGTGGAGCGGCTGGCGGCCGCCGGGCTCGCGCCCCCGGAGCCTCCGGAGCAAGGGACCTTCACCGCGGAAGGCGACGCCGCCCTCGACTTCCTGGCCGAGCGGGTGCCGGAGCTCCTCCGCGAGGGGTGGGAGGTGCTGGGCGAAGAGGGGCTCGGGCGGCTGCGGGTCGTGCGGACGCGGCCCCGCCTCCGCGCCGAGGTGCGCTCCGGCATCGACTGGTTGGACCTGGAGCTGAGCCTGGAGACCGGCGAGGGGCGGCTGGGGACCGAGGAGCTCCTGGCCGCCCTGGACCGGGGGACGCGCTGGGTACGGCTGCCCGACGGGAGGGCGGTCCGGCTTCCCGAGCGCTGGTTCCAAGCGGCGCGGCAGGTGCTGGAGGGGGAGCGGGAGCCCGGGACGCGCCTGGCGCCGAGGCTTCCTCGCTGGCAGGCCCCGCTGGTGGAGAGGCTGGCGGCCCACGCCGACGAGGTCCGCTTCGACCGGCGCTTCGAGGAGCTGGCGGGCAGGCTGCGCGCGCTGCGCCAGGGCCTGCGCGACTTCCGCGGGATCCCGCGGCAGGACCCGCCGCTGGGTCTGGCGGCCGAGCTCCGTCCCTACCAGCGCCAGGGCCTCGACTGGCTCCGCTGGCTGGCCGGGGAACGGCTGGGCGGCGTGCTGGCCGACGAGATGGGTCTCGGCAAGACGGTCCAGGCGCTCGCCCTCCTCCTCGGCGAGAAGGAGGCCGGCCGCGCCCGCGACCCGAGCCTGGTCGTCGCCCCCACCTCGCTGGTCTTCAACTGGTTCGAGGAAGCGCGGCGCTTCACCCCGGCGCTCGACGTTCTCGCGCTGGTCGGCCCGGAGCGGAGCCGCCACTTCGGTGAGCTCGCCCGCCATGACGTGATCCTGACCAGTTACGCCCTGCTGCGCCGGGACATCGAGGTGCTCGCCCGCCAGCGCTGGCACCTGGTCGTGCTGGACGAGGCCCAGGCCATCAAGAACGCCGGCTCGGAGACGGCGCGCGCCGCGCGGCGCCTCGACGCCGACGCGCGCTTCGCGCTGACGGGGACGCCGCTCGAGAACAGGCTGGACGAGCTCTGGTCCGTCTTCGACTTCGTGCTGCCCGCCTTCCTCGGGAGCGAGGAGGAGTTCCGGAAACGGTGGGGGCGGCCGGTGGCGGCGGGCTCGGTGCCCGCCGGCGCCGAGCCGGGGGAGGGTGCCCGGGCGGCGGAGGAGGCCCGCGAGGCGCTGGAGCGGCTCGGGAGGCGGATCCGACCCTTCCTCCTGCGCAGGACCAAGCGCGATGTGGCGCCGGAGCTGCCTCCGCGGACCGAGACGGTGCTCCGCTGCGAGATGGGGCCGGCGCAGCGCCGGCTCTACGAGCGGATCCTGCGCGACGTTCGCGAGCGCGTCTTCGGCGAGGTGGAGCGGCGGGGCATCGAGCGGAGCCGCATCACCATCCTGGACGGGCTCCTGAAGCTCCGGCAGGTGGCCTGCCACCCGCAGCTGCTGCGCCTGCCGGGCAACCGGATCGAGGCCTCGGCCAAGCTGGAGCTCTTCCGCGACCTGGTCCGGGAGATCGCCGGCGGCGGCCACCGGGTGCTGGTCTTCAGCCAGTTCGTGCGCATGCTCGGCATCCTGCGCCGCGAGCTCGACCATCTCGGCCTCCGCTACGAGTACCTCGACGGCGGGACGCGCGACCGTGCGGCGCGGGTGCACGCCTTCCAGGAGGATCCTGCGATCCCGGTCTTCCTGATGAGCCTGAAGGCCGGCGGCTACGGTCTCAACCTGACCGGTGCCTCGTACGTGATCCACTTCGACCCCTGGTGGAACCCGGCCGCGGAGGAGCAGGCGACGGACCGCGTCCACCGCATCGGCCAGTCGAGGGAAGTCTTCAGTTACAAGCTGATCACCCGCGGCACCGTCGAGGAGAAGATCCTCGACCTTCAGGCGAGGAAGCGGGAACTGGCGCGCGACCTGCTCGCGTATGCGGGGCGCGGCGGCGCCGGGACGCCCGGGGCGGGCGAGGCCGCCGGTGGCGCGGGCGCAGGCGAGGCGGGCGACCTGGCGTCGACGCTGACGCGGGAGGACCTGGAGGTGCTCTTCCGCCTGGACTGAGGGTGTGAACCGGGCCGCGGGTCGGCGGGCGGCAGGTGGATCCGGCGTGGGGGGGCTCGCGGTGACCCGCGAGATCGGCAGGGAAGATCGGCGGGGCGTCGAAGGAGAGAGGTGCCGTCGGGCCGGTGATCCCGGGACGAAGAGCGGGCCGAAGGGGATGAAAGGCCCGCCGCGCGGTCATAGGGCATAGACCCTGTTCTCTCAGAGTCGCCTCCCCATGTTGGGCACCGCCCGGCGGCATGCTTCTGCCCCGGGCTCCCCACGGCGCCTTTCCCGGAGACGGATCGAGCCATGGCCGAATCGTCTGCCTGGAGGAGCAGCTCCCGTGGCGGATTTGTTCGTGATCGCGCACAATCCCGACCCGCAGAGCCGTCTGCCCTTTCTGCTGCGGCTGCCGGTGGAGGGCGAGGCCGAAATCGTCCTGGCCACGCGCGGCACATGGCCGTCCGGCAAGGACCTGTTCTGCTACCCGCTCGACTCCTGGCCGGAGGGCGCGCAGGTGGTGGAGACGGTCCCGGTCGAACGCTGTTGGCGCGCCGGGGCCGCGGTCCACTTGGTGCTCGAGCGGCGGCGGGCGCGGCGCTCGCTCTTCGTCTGGACCCGGAGCCGTGGTCGCACCTTGATCTTCTGGCGCAGCCGCACGTCCATGCGCGGGGCGCGGCCGGGCGTCCGCATCCCCCAGGCCAGGGGGCTGGAACGCGCCCTCGAGGTGGCCGTGGACACGCGCGAGCGCCACCCGTGGCGCTTCGTCCGCTACGGTGTCCGGACCGAGCGGCGGGAGTTGCCGGTCGGCGACTATGCCGTGCTGGACGGCGGCCGCTGTGTCGCGGCGGTCGAGCGCAAGACCGTGGCCGACCTGGCCAGCAGCGCCACCGGCGGCGAACTGGAGCTGGTCCTGGCGGAGCTCGATCGCCTGCCCCACGGCGCCCTGGTGGTCGAAGGCCGCCTGAGCGATCTTCTGAAGGTAGGCCAGGAGGCCAACGTCCGGTCCGGCTGGCTGCTCAACCTCGTGGCAGCCCTGCAGGTGTCGCACCCCCGTGTCGCCTGGATGTTTGCCGAGAGCCGCTCGTTGGCGGAGGACTTCGCCTACCGCTGGCTGGCCGCCAGCGCGCACGCGGAGCGCCTCGCCGGGGGAGGGCCGCCCGCGGCCGTCGGCGAGCCCCCGGCCTCCTACCCCGGCCCCCGCCTCCTCGACGCCCAGGAGCGCCGGCGGATCGCGCTCCAGGAGGCGGCCGAGGGCGTCGTCTGGACGGCGGCCGACTTCGCGGCCCGGTGCGGCGTCCGTCCGGCCACGGCCTGGAGGGATCTCAAGGCCCTGGTGGACGAGGGACGGCTGGTGGCGGAGGGCGGCCGCCGCACCCGCCGGTACCGGGCGCCCTCCGGGGCGGGGCGACCCGCTGGACGACCGCCGGGAGCGGGGAGCGGGCAGGCGGGGTGAAGGAGTCGCACCCCTACTGCGCCGTCATCCCCCCGTCGATGGCCAGCACCTGGCCGGTCACGTAGGCGGCCGCGTCCGAGGCGAAGAAGAGGACCGCGCCCACCACGTCCTCCTCGCGCCCCAGCCGCCCCATGGGGATGGAGGCCAGGATCGCCTCGCGGTGGAGCTCGATGTTCCCCTCCGCCAGCCGCGTGGGGATGAAGCCCGGCGCGATGGCGTTGACCGTCACGCCCGAGGGCGCCCACTTGACCGCCAGGTCGCGCGTCAGCGCGATCAGCCCTCCCTTGGAGGCCGTGTAGCCGCTCGCCTCCAGCACCGAGGCCGGGGCGCCCACCAGCCCCGCCACCGAGGCCACGTTGATCACCCGCCCGCGGCCCGAGGCCTTCAGCGCCTCCGCCGCCGCCTGGCAGAGGAGGAAGGGCCCGGTCAGGTTGACCTCCAGCACCTCGCGCCACTTCTCCGGCGGCATGCTCTCCAGCGGGGCGCCCCAGGAGCGGCCGGCGTTGTTGACCAGCACATCCAGCCCGCCGAAGAGCTCCAGCGCCCGCGCCACCATGGCGCGCGCCTGGGCGGCGTCGCTCACGTCGCCCAGGAAGCCCTCCAGCTCCAGCCCCTCGCGCCGCGCCTCCTCCACCGCCGGCTCCAGCCACTCGCGCCGGCGGGCGGTGACGAGCACGCGCGCCCCCGCCCGCGCCAGACCGCGGGCGATGGCCAGCCCCAGGCCGCGCGAGCCGCCGGTGACCAGCGCCGCCCGCCCGCCCAGGTCGAAGGGGTTCCCCCCGTCCGCCATCCCTCTCGCCTCCCCGCCTACCGCCCGTCCCGCCGGGCCAGGCCTTCCATGAAGAGCCGCAGGAAGCGGTCCGCGATCTCCTCCGGCCCCAGCGGCCCGTCCGGCCGGTACCAGCGGTAGGCCCAGTTGCACATGCCGAAGAGCGCCAGCGCCACCAGGCGCGGCTCCACGTCGTCGCGGAACTCGCCCGCCGCGACGCCGGCGGCCACGGTCTCCACGAACATCCGCTCGTAGCGGTCGCGCTTCTCGCGGATGCGCGACAGGTATGGCTCCTCCAGGTGGTGGAGCTCGTGGAAGAAGACGGTGACGTAGGGCAGGTAGTCGTGGATGGAGCGGACCAGGCTCCGCACCAGGCGCGCCAGCCGCTCCGAGGCGCTGCCGCCCCCCGCCAGGATGCGCTCGCCCTCGGCCAGCTCCACCGAGATGAAGCGGTCGTGGATGCGGTAGAGCAGCTCCGCCTTGCTCTCCAGGTAGTAGTAGAAGGCGCCCTTGGTGACGCCGGCCGCCTCCACGATCTCCTCCACCGAGACGCCGGTGTAGCCGCGGCGCCCGAAGAGCTCCACCGCCACCTCCAGGAAGCGGTCCACCAGGGAGGCGTCGTTCGCGCGCTCCTCGTTGGCGATCGCCCTCACCCCTCCCCGGCGGCGCCGGCGGCCGCGCCGGCCGGCTCGACGCCCGCGGCCTCGCGCGCCATCCGCTGCGCGCGCGCGAAGTCGTAGCCGCGCAGGATGGCGATCTTCTCCGCCTCGATGGAGCCCTCGGCGTGGACCGCCAGCACCCCGTGGTAGCCGGCCATGTCGCCGGCGGTCAGGTCGCTGGCCAGGTAGGCCATGCGCAGCCGCTCCTCGCCCGTCCCCGTGGCCCCCTGGTAGAAGCGGCGCAGCACCGGTCCCATCTCCGGGTCGGCCAGGTCCTCGGCGCCCGGGGCGGTGACCAGGAGGCCGCCGGAGAGGTCCTGCACGTCGCGCAGCGCGGCGTGGAAGTTCTCCGCGAAGTAGAGCTTGGCCAGGTTGATGGTCAGCTCGTCGGGGACGAAGATGCCTTCCTCGCGCGCCTGGCCGAGGAGCGCCGAGGCCAGGAGCATCTTCCGCACGGTGCCGGCGTAGGCGGCCAGCCGGATCAGCTTCTCGCGCACGTGGCCGGCGCCCGAGACGCCGTTGTACTCGGCCATCTGCGCGCCCACGCCGGCCAGAAGGTCCACCAGCGGCAGTTTGTAGGCGACGGCGGTGAAGCGGTGGTAGTCGACGAAGGCGCGCGCCACCTCGCCCGCGAACTCGTGCTCGCCGCAGAGGAAGACGTTCTCCCAGGGGACGAAGACGTCGTCGAACCAGGTGAAGCTCTCCATCATCTTGAAGCGCCCGCTGAGCGGGTTCTCCAGCGTGTTCCGCGGCGAGGAGAGGTAGGGGCTGGCCACCAGGCGGACGCCGGGCGCGGCCACCGGCACGGCGAAGGCGACGGCGTAGTCGCGGTCGGCCTCCTCCATGCGCTGGGTGGGGATGACGATCAGGTAGTTGGCGTTGACCGAGACCGAGGTGTGCACCTTGGCGCCGCGCACCACGATGCCGTCCGCCTCGCGGCGGACCACGTGGACGAAGAGGTCGGGGTCAGCCTGGGCCGAGGGCCGGGCGCGCCGGTTCCCCTTGACGTCGGTCTGGGCGACCGCCAGGGCCGCGTCCTCGCGGCGCACCTGCTCGTAGAAGCGCTCGACGCGCTGCCGGTAGCCGGTGCCGCGGGCCGCGTCCACGCGCCCCGTCACCCGCATCAGGCCGAAGAGGGCGTCGGTGCCGATCTCGTGGATGAGGGTGACGACGGTGCCGCCGCGGCGGGTGATCTCCTCGATCAGCTCCATGCGCAGGAGCAGGTCGGCGGCGTTGCGCGGCACGTGGTAGAAGCGGTTGTAGGGCTCCTCCCCCTGGGCGGGCGAGGCGCCCGCCGGCGCCGGCCGGGCCGGGTCGGCGACGGCGCGGTCGCGCCAGGCCGGATCCTCCGCCAGGTCGAAGTCGAGCTGCGCGTGGCGGACCGCCCGGCCGATGACGGGGTGCCGGGTGACGTCCTCGACCCACTGGCCGCGGAACATCACCCGCCTCCCGTCGCGGAGGCTCTCGAGGTACTCCTCAAAGGTGCGCAGGCCCATGACGGATCCCCCTTCCTGCCAGGAAGCGGACATACCGACCAGTCGGCACTTTTCGCGCCCGCCGGCGGGCGCTCCTGCCGCCCGCGGCCCCGCGCCTCCGGAGCGCGGAGAACGTGCACGAGGCTGCTCCTGGTAGCAGGAATCCGCCGAGAAACCATGGAATATCCCTTTTCAACGCACATACCGGCCGGTAGGTATGACGGCCGGCAAGCCCAGGCCCGAGAGGCGAAGGGAGGGTCGACATGCGGGTGCCGCAGACGCCCCTGCGGGCGCTCGACCGTGCGGTCTCGCTCTTCCCCGGCAAGCGGGCGGTCTGGTGCGAGGGCCGCACGTGGACGTACGCCGACTTCTTCGGGCGGGTCCAGCAGCTGAGCCGCGCCCTGGCGGCGCTGGGCGTCGGCCCCGGCGACCGGGTGGCCTACCTCTCGTACAACTGCCACCGGCTGCTGGAGGGCTACTTCGCCGTGCCGCAGATGGGCGCCATCCTGCTGCCGCTCAACATCCGCCTGCTGGCGCAGGACTTCCGGGTGATCCTCCGGCACTCGGGGGCGAGGCTCCTCTTCGTCCACCCCGACTTCCTGGAGACGGTGGAGGCCATCCGGCCCGATCTGCCCGAGCTGGAGCACGTCCTCCTCCTGGAGCCCGACCCGCGCGGCCGGGCGGAGGGGTCCACCTACGACCAGCTCCTGGAGGCCCAGCCGCGCGACCCCTACCCGCGGCCGGAGGTCGACGAGGACGACGTGGCCGAGCTCTTCTACACCAGCGGCACCACCGGGCAGCCCAAGGGGGTGATGCTCACCCACCGCAACCTCTACGCCCTGGCGCTGCAGATGGTGGGGGCGCTCCAGTTCGACGAGCCCGACGTCCACCTCCACTCGCTGCCCATGTACCACGCCAACGGCTGGGGGGCGCCGCAGACGGTCACCCTGGTGGGCGGCACCCACGTCATGCTGCCGCGCTTCCAGGCCGCCCAGGCGGTGGAGCGGATCGAGGCGCTCGGCGTCACCACAGCCTACATGGTGCCCACCATGGTCATCGAGCTGCTCAACCTGCCCGGCCTGGAGAGCCGCGACCTCCGCTCCATGCGCCGCCTGGTGGTGGGCGGCGCCGCCCCCTCGCCCACCATGGCGCGCGAGGTGACGGAGCGGTTGGGCTGGCCCTTCGTCGCCGCCTACGGCCTGACCGAGAGCTCACCCGTCGCCACCTTCGCCTTCCTCCGCTCCTGGCAGCGCGGCGAGGAGCCCGAGCAGCGCTACCGGCGCATGGCCTCCACCGGCCAGCCCATGCCGGGCGTCGAAGCGCGCGTCGTCGACCTGGCCGGGCGCGACGTGCCGCTGGACGGGAGGACGCCCGGCGAGCTGCTCCTGCGCGGCGACACGGTGATGAAGGGCTACTGGAACAACCCCGAGGCGACCGCCGAGGCCATCCGCGACGGCTGGCTCCACACCGGCGACGTGGCCACCATGGACGCCGACCGCTTCATCCAGATCGTCGACAGGAAGAAGGACATCATCATCTCCGGCGGCGAGAACATCTCCTCCATCGAGGTGGAGGACACGCTCTACGCCCACCCCGCCGTCCTGGAGTGCGCCGTCATCGCCGTCCCCGACGCCAAGTGGGGCGAGCGCCCGCTCGCCCTGGTCGTGCCGAAGCCCGGCGCCGCGGCCGACCGGGCCGCCCTGGCCGAGGAGCTGCGCCTTTGGTGCCGCGACCGGCTGGCCCACTTCAAGGCGCCCGACCGCGTCGAGATCGTCGACTCCCTGCCCAAGACCGGGACCGGCAAGATCCAGAAGAACGTCCTCCGGGAGATGTACCGCGAGGCGGCGCCGAGCGACCGGGCGGGCTGAGCCCCGTCCCGGCCGGCAGACCAAGGAGGGGATCCAACGATGGAGCGCATCCGACCGGGTCGCCCGCGACGGGCCGGCCGCCTGGCCGCCCTCGCCCTGGGCCTGTCCCTCGTGCTCTCGGCCTGCGGCGGCTCGGCCAAGCCCGCGGGCTCGTCCACCACGCCGGCCTCTTCCGGCTCGGCGGGCCAGGGCGCCACCGCCGCCGCCTCGACCATCAAGATCGGCGTCCTGCACATGCTCTCCGGCCCCTACGCCCTCTACGGCAAGTACGGCAGCCAGGGCATCCAGATGGCCGTCGACGAGGTGAACGCCCAGGGCGGCATCCTCGGTCGCAAGGTGGAGGTAAAGGTGGAGGACGAGAACGGCGGCACCTCCCACGCCGTCTCCTCCATGCGCGACCTGATCCAGAACTGGGGCGCCCAGTTCATCGTCGGCGTCGACTCCAGCGGCGACGCGCTGGCGCTGGTGGACGTGGCCAAGCAGCTGAAGACGCCCATGATCGTCACCCACGCCGCCACGCCCAAGATCACGGGCCAGCTCTGGAACCCCTACGTCTTCCGGGTGACCACCAACTCGCGCTCCGACGCCTGGGCGGCCGCCTACATCGCCGCCAAGATGCCCATCACCAAGTGGGCCGGGATCAACCCCGACTACGAGTACGGCCACTCCAGCTGGCAGGACTTCAGCAGCAAGCTCAAGGAGCTGCGTCCCGACGTCCAGTTCGTCGACGAGGAGTACGCGCCCGCCGGCGCCCAGGACTTCTCCAGCTACATCGCCAAGGTACTCCAGTCGGGGGCACAGGGCGTCTTCTCGGTGGAGTGGGCCGGCGACCTGGTCACCTTCATTCGCCAGGCCAAGGGCTTCGGCTTCTTCGACAAGATCCAGGCCTTCATGGACCCGGTGGGAGCGGCCATCGCGGTGGCGCGCCCGCTGGGGAAGGAGTATCCCAACGGGCTCTGGGTCTCCGCGCGGTACTACTTCCTGGCGCATGACACGCCCGCCAACAACCAGTTCGTCCAGAACTACTACAGCCGCTACCACGAGTACCCCGACTACGTCTCGCACGAGGGCTACAAGGCGGTCTACATGCTGAAAAAGGCCATCGAGGCGGCAGGCAGCACCCAGGCCGACGCGGTGATCCAACAGCTGGAGGGCATGTGCATCGACGCGCCCGAGGGCCGCGACTGCATCCGCGCCCAGGATCACCAGATGTTCAAGGACCTGGTCTGGGGGCGGAGCCAGTACTCGGACCAGTACGGCATGGCCGTGATGACCGACATGCAGGTGATCCCGGCCGCGCAGGTGACCTATCCGCCGGAGAACAAGCGCTGAGCGGCGCGGGGCGGGGGACGGAGAGGTGCAGGGCGCTCTCTTGCAGGTGCTCAACGGGCTGACCTACGCCGCCTTTCTCTTCCTGCTGTCGGCGGGGTTGACGCTCATCTTCGGCGTGATGCGCATCGTCAACTTCGCCCACGGCTCGCTGGCCATGCTGGGCGCCTACGTCGCCTTCGACGCAGCCTCGCGGGCGGGGGGCGACCTCTGGGTGGGGCTGGCGGCGGCGGTGGCGGTGATGGTGCCGCTGGGCGTGCTGCTGGAGGCCGGCCTCCTCCGCCCGCTCCAGAGGCGGGGCGACCTCTACGTCATCCTCTTCACCTACGGGCTGGTGCTGGTGATGGGCGACCTGGTCAAGCTCCTCTGGGGGCCGGAGTACAAGTCGCTGCCGAGGCCGGGCTTCCTGGCCGGCGCGGCCGGCCTGGGCCCGCTTCTCTTCCCAGCCTACAACCTGATGCTGATCGCGGTCGCCGCCCTGGTCGCCCTGGTCATCGCCCTCGTCCTCAACCGGACCGCCTTCGGCATGCGGCTGCGGGCGGTGAGCGCCGACCGCGAGACGGCCGAGGCGCTGGGCATCCACGCCGCGGCCCTGGGCGCCTGGGTCTTCGGGCTGGGGGTGGGGCTGGCCGCCCTGGGCGGGGCGCTGGTGCTGCCGGTGCTGACCGTGGCGCCCAGCTTCGGCGTCGAGGTGGTGGTGGAGGCCTTCATCGTGGTGGTGGTGGGCGGGCTGGGGAACGTCTGGGGCGCGCTGCTCGGCTCGGTGCTGATCGGGGTCAGCCGCGCCTTCGGCATCGCCCTTTTCCCCGCCTTCGAGCAGGCGCTCATCTACGCGGTCATGGCCGCCGTCCTGATCGTGCGGCCGTGGGGCCTGCTGGGCCGGGCGCCGCTGGAGAGGAACTGAGGGCCGTGGGACGGCGAGAGGGGCTTCGGATCCTGGGGGCGGTGGCGGCGCTCCTCTTCCCGTGGGTGGCGGGCGACTACGCGCGCTTCCTGGCGGTGGAGGTGCTGGCGCTGGCGCTCTTCGCGGTCAGCTACAACCTGCTGTTGGGGTACGGCGGCATGCTCTCGCTGGGGCACGCGGCGCCCTTCGGCATCGGCGCCTACACGGTGGCGCTGCTGGCGCTGCGGGGCGGGCAGAGTTCCGTCCTGGTGGCGCTGCCGGCGGCGGTGGCGGCGGCCATGCTGGCGGCGCTCCTGACGGGCCTCTTCGTGGTCCGCTCCAGCCAGGTCTTCTTCACCATGCTCACCCTGGCCTTCGCCCAGATGTTCTACGCCCTCGCCTCGCGCTGGTACGCCGTCACCGGCGGTGACACGGGCCTGCCCGGCCTGCCGCCGCCGAGCCTGGGCCCCTGGACTCTCTCCTCCGGCACCGCCCTCTACTACCTGGCGCTCCTGCTGGCGGGCGGCGGCCTCTGGGCGCTCTGGCGGCTGGTCCGCTCGCCCTTCGGCCTGACGCTCCGGGCGACGCGCGAGAACCCGCGCCGCAGCGCCTTCCTGGGCGTGCGCGTGGCGCGCGTCCGCCTGGCGACCTACGTCGTCGCCTGGGGCTGGGCCGCGGTGGCGGGCGCTCTCTGGGCCTGGAACCAGCGCGCCGCCTTCCCCGACACGCTCTACTGGAGCCGCTCGGCCGAGGTGATGGCCATGACCATCCTGGGCGGGCAGGGCTCCTTCTTCGGACCCGTGCTGGGGGCGGCGCTGATCACGGTGCTGGAGCCGCTCCTCAACCGCCTCTGGGAGTACTGGTCGCTCTCGCTGGGGCTGGTGGTGATCCTGGTCGTCTTTCTCCTGCCCCAGGGGCTCCTGGGCGGCCGGGCGGAGCGGCGGCGAGGGAGGTTGGGCGATGTCCGCGGCGAAGGGGCCGGGCAGCGGGCCGGCAGCGGTGCTCGAAGCGCGTGAGCTGCGCAAGGCCTTCGGCGGGGTGGTGGCCGTCGACGGCGTCAGCTTCGCGCTGGAGCAAGGCGAGATCCGGGCCTTCATCGGGCCCAACGGGGCTGGCAAGAGCACGCTCTTCGACCTGCTCAGCGGCTGGATCCGGCCCGACGCCGGCTCCGTCCGCTGGCTGGGGGAGGAGGTGACGGGCCTGCCCAGCGATCGCCTGGCACTGCGCGGGGTGGGGCGCACCTTCCAGCGCGCCAACCACTTCCCCGGCCTGAGCGTGCTGGAGAACGTGCTGGTGGCCGTCCTCTCCCGCCTCGGCCGCGGGCGCGGCAGCTGGCGGCCGCTCTCGGAGTACCGCGCCGAACGCGGCGAGGCGGAGGCGCTGCTGGAGGAAGTGGGCCTGGCCGGGCAGGGCCACCGCCTCGTCCGGGAGCTCCCCTACGGCGACCAGAAACGGCTGGACGTGGCCATCGGCCTGGCGCTGCGGCCGCGCCTGCTCATCCTGGACGAGCCGCTGGCCGGGCTGGCGCCGTCCGAGCGGGGGCCGCTCCTGGCGCTCGTCCGCCGCTTGGCCGAGGCGCACGGCCTCACCGTCCTCTTCTCGGAGCACGACATGGACTCGGTGCTGGAGCTGGCCGACGTCATCACCGTCCTCCACCGCGGGCGCGTCCTGGCCGAGGGCGCGCCGGCGGAGGTGGTGGCCGACGAGAGCGTGCGCGCCGCCTTCCTGGGCGGCGCCTGGGAGGGCGGCGGCGGCGCGGCCGGCGCCGGCGCGCTGCCGGGGAGGTGAGCGGGGTGGCGGAGACGGGCGCCCCCGGGACGGGCGATCCGCTCCTGGCGGTGGAGCGGCTGGAGGCGGGCTACGGCCCGCTGCCCGTCCTTTTCGGCGTCGACCTGGCCGTGGGCCACGGCCAGGTGGTGGCGCTCCTGGGCCGGAACGGCGCCGGCAAGACGACGCTCCTCCGCTGCGTCATGGGCCTGACGCGGCGGAACGCCGGGCGCATCCTCTTCGACGGCGCCGAGATCGGCGACCTGCCGCCGCACCGCCGCGCGCGGCTGGGCATCGGCTGGGTGCCGCAGGAGCGGCGCATCTTCCCCGACCTGACGGTGCGCGAGAACCTGCTGGTGGCGGCGCGCCCCGAGGCCGGCCGCCCGGAGCGGCGCATGGAGGAGGTGCTGGCCTTCTTCCCGTTACTCGGGCCGCTCCTGGACCGGCGCGGCGGCCTCCTCTCAGGCGGCGAGCAGCAGCTCCTGGCCGTCGCCCGCGCGCTGATGGGCCGCCCGCGCCTCCTCCTCCTGGACGAGCCGACGGAGGGGCTGGCGCCGGTGATGGTGGAGGCGGTGGCCGAGCTCCTGCTGCAGCTCCGTCGCGAGCGGATCAGCGTCCTCCTGGCCGAGCAGAACCTGCGCTTCGCCAGCCGGGTGGCGGAGTGGGGCGTCGTCCTGCAGACCGGCTCGGTCGTCCTCTCGAGCCCCATGGAGGTCTGCGCCCGCTCGCCCGAGGTGGCCCGCCGCCTGGTCCCCTCGGCCTGAGCCGCCGGGTCACGCGCGCCTGTCGAGCCGCCTCCCGGCGGTCTCGCGGCAGGCCGGGCAGAGCCCTCCCCCGTCCTCGTCCTCGCCCTCGCCCTCGCTCCGGAAGGGCGTGCCGCAGAGCGCGCAGCGGGCGAGCTCCCCCTCGGCCAGCGGGGCCGGCCCGGGCTCCAGCGGCAGGAGGCCCGGCTCCAGCCGGAGGAAGCCCGACGGGCAGGCGGCGGTGCAGAGGCCGCAGCCCGAGCAGCGCCAGGCCTCGAAGAGGAGGCGGAAGCGCCCGCCCCCCTCCGGCTGCTCCAGGCGGAGCGCCTCCTCCGGGCAGAGCTCCGCGCAGAGGCCGCAGCCCTGGCAGGTGGCACCGTCTGGTGCGGAAGAGCCCAGCCGCCAGAGGGGGAGCCCCTCCGCCCTCTCCCGCGAGGCGCCAACCCCCTCCGGCCCGCCGGCCGCCAGCGGCCACCAGGGTGCCAGGCGGCGCCGGCGCGAGCCGGTGGCGCGGGGAAGGTGGCCGTCCGACCAGAGCGCCGGCGGCGCCTCGCCGGACGGGACGGGCAGGGCGGCCAGCGCGCCCGCGCCCGCCTCGCGCCCCGCCAGGCGGAAGAGGTCGCGGCGGGAGAGGCGCGGCCCGCCACCCGGTGCCGGGCGGGAGACCGGCGGGCCCTCCTCCGCGGCCGCGCCGGGCGCCCCGGGCCGCTCCTCGCACAGCCCGACCAGCGGTGTGAGGTCGCTCCAGGCAGCCAGACGCCTGGCCTGTCCGAGTCGCTCCGCGAAGGCCTGGCGCCCGCGGGCCAGCGGGCAGGCGGCGCAGTCGCCGTGGATCAGGAGGAGCGGGCGGGCGGCGCTCTCCAGGAGGGCGGGCAGGTCGAGCGCGCCCAGGCAGGGGATGGCTTCCTCGCCCGGCCGGGCGGGGCCGGCGCCGGTGCAGCGCAGGCGCCGGCCCTCCGGGCCGCGGGTGGGCGCGGGCGGCGCGCCCTCCCAGCGGAGCGCCTCGGTGGGGCAGGCGGCGAGGCAGAGGCCGCAGCGGAGGCAGCGCTCGCCGTCGACGCGCACCGCCGCGGCGCCTCCCGCCTCCCCGAAGAGGATCGCCCCGCAGGGGCAGGCCTCGGCGCAGGCGCGGCAGTCGCCCAGGCGGTGGCGGGCGCGGACGCAGCGCGCCGGCAGCCAGCGCACCGGCGCCGCCTGCCAGCGCTCCAGGAACCGCTCCAGCACTCGCCAGCCCGCCTCCGCCACGCCGCCCGGCCCCCTCCCTCAGAGGAGCCGCATCGGCACGCCCGCGCCCACCACCAGAAGGCGCAGGCAGAGCCCGCCCACCAGCACCAGGCCCGCCTCCAGCCCCAGCCAGGCCGGCCGCGTCAACACCCGCGCCCAGAGGCGCGGCGCCGCCAGCAGCTCGAAGAGGGCGGGCAGCGCCAGGCCGGCGCCCACCAGCCCCAGCCAGAAGGCGGGGGCCAGCGGCCCCGCCACCACCAGGCGGTAGGAGAGGCGCGCCGCCTCCGGCCCGTGCGCCGCGAAGTAGAGATAGAGCGCCAGCACCGCCGCCTCCGCCACCAGCAGCGCCCGGTGCAGGTCGCGGAAGCCCTCCAGCTCCACCCGGCCGCGCTCCACGAGGAGCGCCGTCAGCGAGGCGGCCGACATCCCCGCCGAGGCGGCCGAGAGGACGAAGAGGACGGGCAGCAGCGCGTTGTTCCAGAAGGGGATGGCCTGGACGACGCCCAGGAGGACGCCCGTGTAGAGCGCCACGCCCAGCGCGAAGAGCGCCGTCAGCCCGGCCCACCAGCGCGGCGGCCGCAGCCCGGCCAGCGGCCCGTACCCGTCCACGACGGAGAGCACCAGGAAGATGCTGAGGATCCAGGTGCCCAGCGTCATCACCGAGGCCGGGTGGCTGTAGAGCCCCAGGATGCGCAGCGGGTGCATCCGCCCCGCGCCCAGGTCGAAGACCAGGAGCAGCGTCCCCGCCGCCACCAGCGGCGCGGCCAGCCGCCGCCCGGCCGTCACCAGGCTCTCCGGCCCCTGCCGCCGCTCCGCCCACCAGGCGAAGAGGCAGGCGCCCGCGCCCACGCCCGCCAGGAAGAGATAGACGATCACCGGCCAACCCCACGTGCTCTGCGCGAGACCCTGCGCGTCCGGCATCCCGGCTCACCCCCGTGCGGCGCTGGCTCTAGAAGACGTAGAAGACGCTGGGCTGCGTCCCCAGCTCCGGGTGGAGCGGCACCGCCTTCCGCTCCGCGATGGCCCGGCTCACCTCGCTGGTCGGGTCGCCCAGGTTGCCGAAGAGGCGGGCCTGGCCGATGCAGGTCTCCACGCAGGCCGGCTGGAGCCCCTGCTCCACGCGGCTCGTGCAGAAGACGCACTTGGCCACCGTCCCCTGCGCCTCGTCGAACTGGCGGGCGCCGTAGGGGCAGGCGGTCATGCAGTAGCGGCAGCCCACGCAGCGCTCGTAGTCCATCTGCACCGTCCCGGTGGCCGGGTCGCGGTAGGTGGCGCCCGTGGGGCAGACCTGCACGCAGGGCGGTTCCTGGCAGTGCATGCACTGGACGGGCAGCGTGATGCGCTGCACGGCGGGGAAGCGCCCCGTCTCGAAGCTGCGCAGGTGGACGCCCGACTCGCCCGCCGGCAGCCCGTAGAGGGCCTCGCAGGCCACCGTGCAGGCCGAGCACTGCGCGCAGAGCGTCAGGTCGATCAGCATGCCGTAGCGGGCCACGGCTCACACCACCTTCCGCACGGTGACCAGCGTCTCCGCCGCCGCGCAGGCGCCCGAGTAGGGGGCGGAGCGGACGGGCGTCAGCACCGCGTCCGAGGCGCCCTTCCCGTAGGCCAGGCGCTGGGCGGGGGAGATGCAGCCGAAGCCGTGCGCCATCCAGACCGCCTCGGGGACGATGCCCTCCGTCAGGTGGGCCTTCAGGCGCTGGCTCGCCACCTCCGAGCGGACCTCCACCAGGTCGCCCTCCGCGATGCCCAGGGCGCGCGCCCGGCTGGGATGGATCCAGAGCTGGTTCTCCGGCATCAGCGCGTGCAGGTAGGCCAGGTTCTCCGTCGAGGTGTGGGTGTGCATGGGCACGTGGCCGGTGATCAGCCGGAAGTTCCCACCGTCCGGCTCCACCAGCGGCGGCTCCCAGACGGGCACCGCCGGGCCGCCGGCCTGGACCATGGCGGAGGAAGCCAGCTCGATCTTCCCCGACGGCGTCTTCAGCGCCGCCGGCTGCGCGGCGGCCGGGGCGCGCACCGGGAGCGGCACCTCGCGCTCGGCCAGGTCGGCCGGCCTGAGGCCCAGCGGCGCCAGCAGCGCCGCGTTGTACTCCTCCAGCGTGTAGCCGAAGGCGGCGCCCAGGCCGGTCGCCTGCGCCAGCCGGCGGAGGATCTCGTCCTCGCCCAGCGTGTCGTAGATCGGCGGGATGGCCGGCTGCGGCAGGACCAGGTTGCCGCCCGAGACCTGCACCGGGCCCAGCCGCTCCAGGTAGGTGGACTCGGGCAGGACGTAGTCGGCGGCGGTCCAGGCGGTGTCGCTCATCTGGTGGTCGATGACCACCACCAGGTCCAGCTTCCGGAGGGCCCGGACCAGGCGGTCGCCGTCGGGGTAGGCTCGCACCGGGTTGGTGTGGTAGACCACCACCGCCCGGACGGGGTAGGGCTTCCCGCTCTCGATCACCTCGGGCAGCGCCTGGGCGCGCCCCATCCCCTTGGCCAGCGGCCACTCCGGCCCGCCGGCGCCGTCGAAGCGCGGCAGCTTGGGCGCCTCGGGGATCGGCTGGAGGAGCGCCAGGCTCTTCTCGTCGGGGAGGGGCGAGGCTCCGGGCAGCTTCAGCCCGCCCTTCTGCCCCAGGTTGCCCAGCAGCGCGTTGAGGCAGGCGGTGGCGCGGGTGAGCGCCACCCCGTTCCAGTACATGCCCCCCTGCGGCCCGTGCCAGCCGGGGTCGACGAAGGCGGCCGGGGCGGCCGCCGCCAGCCCGCGGGCGATGCGGGTGATGGTGGCGGCGTCGACGCCCGACTTCTCGGCCGCCCAGTCGGGCGTGTAGGGGGCCACCGCCCGCGCCAGCTCCTCGAAGCCCACCGTCTGGGCGACCGCCTCGGGGCGGACGAGGCGCTCGGCGATCAGAACGTGGATCATGGCCAGGACGACCGCCAGGTCGGTCCCCGGCCGGACCGGCACCCACTCGTCGGCCAGCGAGGCGAAGCCGCTCAGCCGCGGGTCGAAGGCGACCAGGTGGGCGCCGTGGCGGCGGGCCGTCATCAGTCCTTGCACCTGGGGGTTGGAGATGCCGTCGTTGATGCCCCGGCCGAAGGAGACGTAGTAGCGCGTGTTGGCGTAGTCGCCCGAGGGGACGGCGCCCAGCGTGGCCAGCCAGCCGACGTTCCGGCTGGAGTAGCAGGTGGGCGCGTGCGGCGTCCAGTTGGGCGAGCCGTAGGCGTTCAGGAAGCGCTGCTCCCAGCTGGCCAGCACCTCGGGGTGCGTCAGCCAGACCAGAGCCTGCGGTCCTTCCTTCGACCGCAGCTCGGCCAGCTTGGCACCGATCTCCCGGAACGCCTGCTCCCAGGAGACGGGCCGGAAGGCGCCGGAGGCGTCACGCCGGAGCGGCTGGCGCAGCCGGTCGGGATCGTAGACCACCTGCAGGCCCGCCTGGCCCCGGGCGCAGAGCCGGCCGCGGCTGACCGGATCCTCCGGGTTGCCGGTGATGCGCGTGATCTTCCCGTCACGGACGTGGACGAGGATGCCGCAGTGCGTCGAGCACATCTGGCAGATGGAGGGGACGAGCTTCTCCGGTGCGGAGGGCGGCGCCGAGGCCGCCCAGGCGCGCCCGCCGGGCCGCGCCCGCCGGGCGAGGCTGCCGGCCAGGGCCAGCCCGGCGACGGCCGCGCCGCTCCCCGCCAGGAAGCGCCGCCTGCTGATCCGCCTTTCCCCGACTCCAGCGTTGCCCATGCCTCCGACCCTCCTTGCTCGCGGGACGAGCTCGAGCGACGGAAACCTTGCGCCGACTTGCCTCAGCACCACTCTCCGCCCGCCATCGCCGGGGCGGAATCCGGCCGTGGCACCATCTCCGGGCCTCGCCTGGGGGCGCTCGTTCCGTCGGGGAAGCGATGGGGGGGTTCCCGGCGGCCGAGCGCCGCCGGGCGGCAGAGGTCGGGCGTGCGACGGAGGCTTAGCGGGGCGGCTCCCCGGCGGCCGGCGGACCGGCGGCAACCACCCTCCGGACGGCGGCCAGCGGCAGGTCGCGGCTGCGCGCCCAGGCCTCCCACTCGGCCGCGTCGCGCTGGCGGAAGGCGGCCTCGAGCTCCGCGGCGTCGCCCCGGTCGAGCCCCAGCTCCCGCCGGAGCCGCTCGGCGAAGCGTGGCTCCAGCGCCGCCAGCGCCACCCAGCCGGAGCGGGCGGGGTAGAGGCGGTAGAAGGGGTAGCCGCCGCCCAGCACGCCGCCCGGCGCCGTCAGGCCGTGGCGGAGCGGCTCCGCCAGGGCGGCCGCCGCCTCGGCCAGCGCCACCTCGGCGTGGCGCGGGTCCTCTCCCGGCGGGGCGAGGAGGAGGGCGAGGGCGGCGGAGACCAGGCGCTCGGCCCCCAGCAGGTCGGCGGCCAGGGTGCGGGGGAGCTCCGGGGGCGCGAGGAGGCCCGCCTCGGCCAGGTAGGTGAGGTCGTGTCCGGGCGCTTCCTCGTCGGGGGCGGGGTGGCCGACGAGGGCCAGGTGCCGGAGGCGCGGGAAGCGCTCCTCCAGCCGCTCCCGCCCGAGGCCCAGGCGGGCCAGCGCCGAGGGGCGCTGGGCGGTGAGGAGGAGGTCGGCGCCGTCCAGCCGCTCCTCGAGGAGCGCGCGGCCGGCCGACTCCTTCAGGTCCAGCTCCAGCACCTCCTGGCCCGCCACCAGGCTCCGGTACCAGGCCGGGGCGAAACGGGCCAGGGGGTCGCCCCCGGGCGGCTCCACCTTGACCACCCGGGCGCCCAGGGCGGCGAGGCGGGCGGCGGCCACCGGCCCGGGGACGTTGACCGCCAGGCTGACCACGCGGCGACCCTCCAGCGGCCGCCAGTCAGGACGCGGGCCGCCCTTCCCCCTCTCTCCCTCCACCGGCGCCACCTCCCCTCTCCCCCCCGCCGACCGCGCTGCGCGGCCGCCACTCTCTCCCCGGGTTCGCGGCCGCGGCCGGGCGCTCCTACCGCCCCGGCCGGCCTCCGGCCCGCCCCCGCCGGGAGTCGGAGCCCGGCGGTCGCGGCCGCGGCAGGTGAAGCAGCCGGGGCCAAGAAGCAGGAGAGAAAAGGGATCCCACAGGACGGGAACCGTCGGCGAAGAGCCCGCGAAAGGGGTGTAGCGCCATGAGCGACGCCTCCCGCATCATCCGTCTGCGCAACGGCTACCACGTCTGGACACGGCGGATCGAGGCCCGTCCCCAGCCGCCGGAGCGGCCGACGCCGCCCGGCACCTCGCCGGCCTGGTGTCCCCGCGTCCTCCTCCTCCACGGCGGCCCCGGCTTCAGCCACGAATACCTGGAGAACTTCGAGCAGCACCTGCCGCCCGCCGGCGTCGAGCTCTACTTCTACGACCAGCTGGGCTCCTATTTCTCCGACCAGCCCGACGACCCGTCGCTCTGGACCGTGGACCGCTTCGCCCAGGAAGTGGAGGCGGTGCGCGAGGCGCTGGGGCTGGAGGACTTCTTCCTGGTGGGACAGTCCTGGGGCGGCATGCTGGCCATGGAGTACGTTCTCCGCTACCAGTCCGACGGCCAGGAAGGTCCCGTCCGCGGGCTCGTCATCTCGAACATGACGGCCTCCATCGCCTCGTACATGAAGAGCGTCCAGCGGCTCCGCCAGCAGCTCCCCGCCGAAACGCTGGCCATCCTGGAACGCTACGAGCAGGCGGGCGCCTT
>JAIMAT010000022.1 GCA_023511835.1 Bacillota bacterium
AGGCCACCAGCGGCACCCTGCCGCCGCTCCGGCTCCGCAGGAGGGCCTCGGCGACGCGCCGGGCGCCCTCGGGCGCCTCCCCCGCCGGCTGCGCGGGCAGCCCGCTCATGCCACCACCCCCCGCCCCGCCTCCGCATCCCGACCGAGGCCGGCCGCCAGCAGGATCTCCACGTCCTTGTCGCCGCGCCCCGAGAGGTTGACGACCACGTCCTGGTCGGGCCGGGTCGCGGGCATCAGCCGCTCCAGGTAGGCCAGCGCGTGCGCGCTCTCCAGCGCGGGCAGGATGCCCTCCAGGCGGCTGAGGCGCTCCGCCGCGGCCAGCGCCTCGCCGTCGGGCACGGCCACGTATTCGGCGCGCCCGCTCTCCCGGTAGAAGGCGTGCTCGGGGCCGACGCCGGGGTAGTCCAGGCCGGCGCTGACGGAGTAGGCGGGGCGGACCTGGCCTTCCTCGTCCTGGAGAACGAAGGTGGCCGCGCCGTGCAGTACCCCGAAGCTGCCGCCGCTGAGGCTGGCGGCGTGCCGCCCGGTCTCCAGGCCGAGGCCGCCCGCCTCGACGCCGATCATCCGCACCTCCGCGTCGCCGTAGAAGGGGGCGAAGAAGCCGGCGGCGTTGGAGCCCCCGCCCACGCAGGCGACCAGGAAGTCCGGCAGCTTCCCGACGGCCTCCAGCATCTGGCGCCGCGTCTCCTCTCCGATGACCGACTGGAAGTCGCGCACCATGCGCGGGTAGGGGTGCGGGCCCACCACCGAGCCGATGACGTAGTGCGTGGAGTCCACGTGCGTCACCCAGTCGCGGATCGCCTCGTTGATAGCGTCCTTCAGCGTGCGGCTGCCGCTCTCTACCGGCACCACGCGGGCGCCCAGCAGCTCCATCCGGTAGACGTTGAGCCGCTGCCGGCGCACGTCTTCCTCGCCCATGTAGACGGTGCACTCCAGCCCGCGCAGGGCGCAGGCGGTGGCCGTCGCCACGCCGTGCTGGCCGGCGCCGGTCTCGGCGATGATGCGCCGCTTGCCCATCCGCTCGGCCAGGAGCACCTGGCCGAGGGCGTTGTTGATCTTGTGCGCGCCGGTATGGTTGAGATCCTCGCGCTTCAGCCAGATGCGGGCCCGCCCGTAGTGGGCGGTCAGGCGCCGCGCCGGTGTCAGCGGCGTCGGCCGCCCCACGTACTCCGCCAGGAGGCGCCGGTACTCCCCCAGGAAGTCCGGGTCGGCCGAGGCCTCCGCATAGGCCCGTTCCAGCTCGTCCAGCGCGGGCACCAGCGTCTCCGGCACATAGCGGCCGCCGAAGCGGCCCCAGCGCCCGCGCGCGTCAGGCTCCGCCCGTTCGGGCACGCTCCCACCTCCTCACCGCGTCCACGAAGGCCCGGATCCGCCCGGGGTCCTTCCTCCCGCTGCGCTCCACGCCCGAGGAGACGTCCACCCCGGCCGGGCGGTAGCGCTCCAGCCGCTCGGCCACGTTCTCGGGCGTCAGCCCGCCCGCCAGCCACCAGTCTTCACCTCGCGCCCGGAAGGCGAGCGCCGCCTCCTCCGGGACCTCGCGGCCGGAGCCGCCCTCGCCGGGGTCCAGCAGCCAGTGGTCGGCCTCGCCCCTGGCCTCCCCGGGCGAGGCGACCGCCCGGATCAGCTCCACGTCCGGGAGGAGACGCCGGAGCCGCCGCACGTACTCCGCGTCCTCGCCCCCGTGCAGCTGGACCGCGTCCAGGCGGCACCGGCGCGCCGCCTGGGCCACCTGCTCCGGCGCCTGGCGCGCGAAGACGCCCACGCGCAGAACCTCCGGCGGCACCTCGCGCGCCCAGCGCGCCGCGTCGGCGGCATCGACGCTCCGCCGCCGGCCGGGGAGCAGGATCCACCCCACCGCCTGCGCACCCGCCGCCACCGCCGCCCGCGTCGCCTCCAGGCTGTCGAGGCCGCAGATCTTCACCCGCACCCCGACGGTCGCCCCGCCGGCCGCCGGCCGGGCGAGACCGGAGAAGGCGGCCGCCAGCGCCGCCGGGTCGCCGGCGCGGACCAGCGCCTCGCCCACCAGGACGGCGTCGACGCCCGTCCGCACGGCGGGGAGCAGCTCCTCCGGCCGCCGGTAGCCGCTCTCCGCCACCAGCAGGAGATCCGGCCGCCCCCTTCCCCCCTCCGCGCGCAGCCGCCGTGCCACCTGCTCGGCGCGGCCGAGTTCCACCTGAAAGGTGTCCAGGTCGCGGTTGTTGACGCCGATCAGGCGGGCGCCCAGGGAGGCGGCGCGGAAGGCCTCCTCCTCGTCGTGCGCCTCCACCAGCGCCTCCAGCCCGGCCCGCTCCGCCTCCTCCAGCATCCCGCCGAGCTTCTCGGGCGAGGGGAAAAGGCGCGCGATAAGCAGCACCGCGTCGGCGCCCAGGGCGGCGCTCTCGGCCACCTGCGAGGGATCGATGAGAAAGTCCTTGCGTAAGACCGGGACGGCGACGGCCTCCCGCACCGCCTCCAGGTCGGCCGCATCGCCGCCGAAGAAGCTCCGGTCGGTCAGCACCGAGATCGCCGCCGCGCCGCCCTCCACGTAGGCCCGGGCCAGCCGCGCCGGTTCGGGGATCGGTGCGATGGCACCCGCCGAGGGCGAGCGACGCTTGCACTCCGCGATGAGGCCGATGCGGCCTTCCCGCGCCCGGCGCCGGAGGGCCCGCTCCAGGGAGAGCCGCGGGCGGGAGGGAAGCCCGGCGGCGGGCGGCCGCGTGAGCTCCGCCCGCGCCGACTCCAGCTCCCGCCGCTTCGCCTCCACGATGGCGTCCAGGATCATGCGCCGCGCCGCTCCTCCCGCGCCGCCGCCAGCCGGCGGCTCAGGTCGCGCAGCGCCTCCAGCCGATCCCTGGCCGCGCCGCTGTCGAGGCTCCGGCGGGCCAGCTCCAGGCCCTCGCGCAGATCCTCCGCCACGTCGGCCGCCACCAGCGCGGCGGCGGCGTTGAGCAGCACCGTCTCCCGGCGCGGACCAGGCTCGCCGGCCAGCACGGCCTCGGCGATGGCCGCGTTCTCCGCCGCGTCGCCGCCGCGCAGCGCGCTCCGCGGCGCCGGCGCGAGCCCCAGGGTGGCCGGGTCGAGGACGTAGGTGCTGAGCCGGCCTCCGCGGCCCTCGGTGACGCGGGCCGGCGCGCTGGTGCTCAGCTCGTCCAAGCCGTCGAGCGAGTGGACCACCAGCACGTGGCGCGCGCCCAGCCGCAGCAGGACCTCCGCCACCGGCTCGGTCAGCGCCGCCTCGTAGACGCCCACCAGCTGGGCCTCGGCGCCCGCCGGGTTGGTCAGCGGGCCCAGCACGTTGAAGATGGTCCGGAAGCCCAGCTCCCGCCGCGGACCGGCCGCATGGCGCATGGCCGCGTGGAGGCGCGGCGCGAAGAGGAAGGCGATGCCCGCCTGGTCCAGGCAGCGGCCGGCCGCCTCCGCGTCCAGGTCGACCGCCACCCCCAGCGCCTCCAGGACGTCGGCGCTGCCCGCGCGGCTGGAGACCGACCGGTTGCCGTGCTTGGCCACCGCCTGGCCGGCCCCCGCCACCACGAAGGCGGCGGTGGTGGAGATGTTGAAGGTGCCCGCCCCGTCTCCGCCGGTCCCGCACGTGTCGACGACAGGGGTCCGCTTCCTCTCGACGCGCGCCGCCCGCTGCCGCATCGCCCTCGCCGCGCCCTCCATCTCCTCGGGCGTCTCGCCGCGGACGCGCATCGCCGTCAGCAGGGCCGCGATCTGCGCGTCGCTGGCGCGACCGTCCATCACCTCGCCGATCACCGCCTCGGCCTCCGCGACGCTGAGCCGCTCGCCCGCGGCCACCCTGGCCAGCGCCTCGCGCAACATGCCACCACCCCTCCCTCGCTTCCGTCCGGATACGCAAGGCGGCCCCCGCCCACGCTGGGACGGAGGCCGCGGTGCCACCCAAGCTTGGAGCCCCTTCGCCCGGCGGGCGCCGGCGGATAAAAAAACTTCCGTCCGCCATGGGACGGAAGTCGGTTCCGCGGTGCCACCCACCTGGGAGGAAGCTCCCACTCGACCCGGGTCCGCCTGGACCCGGCTCCCCTATAACGGGGGGAGCGCCGGCGCACCCTAGGAGCCTGGCGGCCCTTCGGGTCGCGGCTCGGGGAGCCATTCGCCCGCCCTCCGTACCGGCTCGCAGCAGCCGCCGGCTCTCTGGAACGGTCGCAGCGGGTTACTCGATCCCCTCATCGCCCGGAAGAGCGTCCGGTTTTGCCAGCGATTCTATCCGCGCCCCGCCGGCCCCGTCAAGCCGAGGCCAGCCTGGCCTGCAGCAGCTCCGCCACCTGCCAGGGGAAGTCGGCCACCTGCACGCCGGCGGCCGTCAGCGCCGCCACCTTGCTCTCGTACGTCCCCCGGCCGCGTTCGATGATGGCCCCGGCATGCCCCATGCGCTTCCCCGGAGGGGCGCTGCGCCCGGCGATGTAGGCGACCACGGGCTTGGACATGGTCTTGATGAACTCCGCCGCCTCCTCCTCCGCCGTGCCGCCGATCTCGCCCACCAGCGCCACCGCGCGGGTGGCCTCGTCGGCCTCGAAGCGCTTGAGGAGGTCGATGAAGGTGAGGCCGACGACGCGGTCGCCGCCCATGCCGACCACCGTCGACTCGCCCAGGCCCGCCTGGGAGATGGCCTGCACGATCTCGTAGCTGAGCGTGCCGCTGCGCGCGACGACGCCCACCGTCCCCGGGCGGAAGATGCTGTTCGGCGGGATGCCGATCTTGGACTTGCCCGGCGAGCAGATGCCGTAGGTGTTGGGACCCAGGACGATGGTCCCGCGCTGGCGGGCGAAGGCGACGATAGCGGCCGCGTCGTGCAACGGCACGTGCTCGGCGATCACCACCACCAGCGAACAGCCCGCGTCGATGGCCTCGAAGGCGGCGTCCTTGACGAAGGGAGCCGGAACGAAGAGAACGGAGACGTTGGCGCCGTGCTTGTCCACCGCCTCCTGCACCGTCTCGTAGACCGGCACGCCGTGGACTTCCTGCCCGCCCTTGCCCGGCGAGACGCCGGCCACCACGCGCGTGCCGTACTCCAGCATGAGGCCCGTGTGGAAGCTCCCCTGGTGACCGGTGATCCCCTGTACCACGACCCGGCTCTTGTCGTCGACCAGGATGGCCATTCAGCCCTCGACCCCCTCGCCGGCCCGCGCCAGTTCCACCGCGCGGGCCGCCGCCTCCTCCATGGAGCGGTAGGCCTGGATGCCCTCGCCCCGCAGCATCTCCACACCCTTCTCCTCGTTGGTGCCCACCAGCCGCACGACCATGGGCATGGAGATGCCCACCTCGCGGCGGGCGGTGATCACCGCCTGCGCCACGTCGTCGCAGCGGGTGATGCCCCCGAAGATGTTGATGAAGATGGCCTTGGGACGGGTCGAGACCAGCACCTTCAACGCCTCGGCCATGGGCTCGGCCGAGGCGCCGCCGCCGGCGTCGAGGAAGTTCATGGGCCGCCCGCCGTAGCGCTGGAGCACGTCCAGCGTCGCCATGGTGATGCCGGCGCCGTTGGCCATGACGGCGATGTCGCCGTCCAGCTCCACGTACGCCAGGCCCAGCTCGCGGACCCGCCTCTCCAGCTCCGTCGCCTCGCTGGTGCGGGGCAGCTCGGGGTGGCGGTAGAGGGCGTCGTCGTCGACGTTCAGCCGCGCGTCCGCGGCCACCAGGCGGTCACCGGTGCGGACGAGCGGGTTGATCTCCACCAGCTCGGCGTCATAGCGGTGGAAGATGTCGTAGAGCTTGAGGGCGATCTCGCCGAACTGGCGCGCGAGCCCGCCGCTCAGCCCGAGCCGGTTGGCCACCCAGCGGGTGGCGTAGGGCATCAGGCCCCACTCCACCGGGATGGGCTGCCGGACGATGGCCCGCTCGGGCACCTCCTCGATCTCCATGCCGCCCGAGGCGGAGGCGATCAGGAGCGGGCGCTTGCCCGCGTTGTCCATGGTGATCCCCAGGTAGAACTCCTGGTCGATGCCCAGCATGCTCTCCACATAGACGCTCTCGACCACGTAGCCCTTCAGGTTCATCCCCAGGATCTCCGAGGCGCGCGTCCGCGCCTCCTCGGGGGTGTGGGCAGGCTTGACGCCGCCGGCCTTGCCGCGCCCGCCCACCAGCACCTGGGCCTTGATCACGCAGGGGCCCAGCACCCGGGCCGCCGACTCCGCCTCCTCCGGCGTCCGCGCCAAGCGGCCCGGAGGCACCGGAAGCCCGTTTTCGCGCAGGACGTCCTTAGCCATGTATTCGTAGAGCTTCATCCGATCCCATCACCTTCCTGACCCTTGCCCCGCGACGGCCCGGGTGGCGCGGTCGCCGCCCCGCCTTCAGCCCTCCTGCCGGCGCGCCTCTGCCACCAGGTCACGCGTGTGCTGCGCCACTTCCCCGGGGCTCCGCTCCACCCGCGCGACGCCGTCCTCGACGGCGGCGGCCGCCACCGCCGCCGCCACGGCGGGCGCCACCTCCGCGTTCCACATGGAGGGGATGATGTACTCCTCGCGCAGCTCGTCGGGCGCCACCAGGGCGGCGATGGCCTCGGCCGCCGCCCGCTTCATGTGCTCCGTGATCTGGCTGGCGCGGACGTCGAGGGCGCCGCGGAAGACGCCGGGGAAGACCAGGCTGTTGTTGATCTGGTTGGGGAAGTCGGAGCGGCCCGTCGCCACGACGCGAGCGCCCGCCTGACGGGCCTCGTCGGGGTAGATCTCCGGCACCGGGTTGGCCATGGCCATCACGATGCTCTCCGCAGCCATGCTCCGCACCATCTCCGGCGTCAGCACGCCGCCCGAGGAGACGCCGATGAAGACGTCCGCCCCCCGCACCGCCTCGTCCAGCCCGCCGCGCACGCCGCGCGGGTTGGTCACCGCGGCCATGCGCAGCTTGTAGGGGTTCATGTCCTCGCTGCGCCCCTCCCAGATGGCCCCGGCGCGGTCGCACAGGACGACATCCCGGGCGCCCATGTCCAGGAGCAGCTGGGTGATGGCCACGCCCGCCGCGCCGGCGCCGTTGACGACGATGCGCACCGACTCCAGCGCCTTGCCCACCAGCTTGAGCGCGTTGATGAGCGCGGCGGCGGTGACGATGGCGGTCCCGTGCTGGTCGTCGTGGAAGACCGGGATGTCCACCTCCTGGCGGAGGCGGCTTTCAATCTCGAAGCAGCGCGGCGCCGAGATGTCCTCGAGGTTGACGCCGCCGAAGTTGGGCGCCAGCAGCTTGACCGTCTCGACGATGCGGGCGACCTCCTTGGTGGCCAGGCAGATGGGCACCGCGTTGACGCCCGCGAAGGTCTTGAAGAGGACCGACTTCCCCTCCATCACGGGCAGGGCCGCCTGCGGCCCGATGTCGCCCAGCCCCAGGACGGCGGTGCCATCCGTCACCACCGCCACCATGTTGCCCTTGCCCGTGTACTCGTACACCAGTTCGGGGTGGTCGTGGATCTCCTTGCAGGGCTCCGCCACCCCGGGAGTGTAGGCCAGGCTCAGGTCGTGGCTGTCCCGGACAGGCACCCGGGGGTGCACCTCGATCTTGCCGCGCGCCTGCCTGTGCAGCGTGAGCGCCTGCTCCCGAAGCTCGTCGGCCTCGCGCTCCGTCACTGCCATCGCGTCCACCTCCTGTCCCGCCGGCAGCCCAAAGGCCCTGCCTGGCGATGGCCCCGCCCGCCCGGTCTCAGCCCAGGGAGCGGAGGATCTCGAGGTTCTGGCGCACCTCGTCGCAGGAGCGCTGGAAGGCCTGGCGCTCCTCCTCGGTCAGATCCAGCTCGATGACGCGCTCGACGCCCTCCCCGCCGAGGATGACCGGGACGCCCGCGAAGATGCCCCGCTCTCCGTATTCGCCGTCCAGGTAGGCCGCGCAGGTGAGGATGCGCTTCTGGTCGCGGAGGATGGCGGCCACCATCTCGGTGACGGCCGAGCCTGGGGCGTAGAAGGCGCTCCCCGTCTTGAGCAGCTCGACGATCTCGCCCCCGCCCTTGCGCGTCCGCTCCACCAGCGCCGCGATCCTCTCCGGCGGCAGCAGCCGCTCCACCGGGATGCCTCCGGCATAGGCGTAGCGCACCAGCGGCACCATGCTGTCGCCGTGGCCGCCCAGCACCATGGCCGAGACGTCGCGGTAGGAGACGCCCAGTTCCTGGGCGATGAAGGTGCGGAAGCGGGTCGAATCGAGGATGCCGGACTGGCCGACCACCCGGTTCCGGGGGAAGCCGGTCGCCTCCAAGGCCACCGTGCACATGGTGTCCAGCGGGTTGCTGAGAACGATGACGTAGGCGTCGGGGGCGTAGCGCGCGATCTGCTCGGAGGCGGAGCGGACGATGCCGGCGTTGGTGGAGAGGAGGTCGGAGCGGCTCATGCCCGGTTTCCGGGCCACCCCGGCCGTGATCACCACCACGTCGGCCCCCTCCAGCGCCGCGAAGTCGTTGGAGCCGGTCACGTGGACGTCGAAGCGCTCGATGGGGGCCGCTTCCTGCAGATCGAGAGCCTTCCCCTGGGGTAGACCTTCGACGACGTCGATGAGAACGATGTCGCCCAGTTCCTTGGCGGCGCACCAGTGGGCGGTGGTGGCACCCGTGGCGCCCGCGCCGACGATGCCGATCTTGGGTCTCCTGTTCCTCGCCATTGGGTCGTCCCCCCTGCTCGGCGGCCGGGTGCGGCAGGCCGTTCGGCCGTGGCGGGAAAACGAAGGGCCGGGCGACGCAGCCTCACCGGGTCCCGCGAATCGTCCCTCGCGCCCGGCCCAAGGCATCCCCGGTCCCGGCCATCCGCTGCCGATTATAGTGCCGCCCGCCAAGCAGGAAAAGGCAGTCACCCGCCGCGCCGCGGCGGGCGCGGCGCCGCCGTCGCCCCAGGCTCTCCCGCCTTCTCCTCCTCGGGAAGCCGCTCGGCCAGCCGCTCCACCTCCCGTTCCAGCCGGCGCGTAGCTGCGGCCAGGCGGAGCCCGTAGGCCGCCAGCCCCAACCAGATCACCCCGTATGCCAGCGCCACCCAGCCCACGTTCGCCCCCCTCTCCCCGCGGGCGCCCTCTAGGCCCGCTCCGCCCGCGCCTCCAGTTCGGCCACCCGCTCGCGCAGTCCCTCCAGCCGCAGCCGCTCGAGGAAGAGCACCGCCCCCACCAGGAGGAGCGCCACCGTGGCGGCCAGCAGGGCCAGCGCCATCTGCGGCGCCATCTGGATCCCGCGCGGGGTGATCACCTGCGGATGATTGGAGTACCACCAGACGACCGAGAAGTGGACCACCGGCAGGATGGCCACGCTGAGCAGGCCGTAGAGGGCCGCCAGCCGCCCCGCCTGCCCGCCGCTCTCGGCGGCGGCGCCGCGCAGCAGCAGGTAGCCCGCGTAGAGGAACCACATGAGGAGGGTCGTCGTCAGGCGGGCATCCTGCCAGAGCCACCAGACGTTCCACGCCGACCGCGCCCAGATGCTGCCGGAGAGGAGCGTCAGGGTGGTGAAGAGGACGCCCACCTCGCCCGCCGCCCCCGCCGCGCGGTTCCAGTCCGCCCGTCCGCGCAGCAGATAGATCGCCGAGGCCACCGCCACCAGCCCGAAGGCCAGGTAGGCGGTCATGGCCGCCGCCACGTGGAAATACATGATGCGCTGCACGTCGCCCATGACCCGCTCCGGCGGAGCCCAGACCAGCCCCAGGTAGAGCGCCACCGGCACCGCCAGCGCGGCCGCCGCCTCCAGCCAGGGCAGCGCCCGCCACGCCGGGGCCGCTTCCGCAGCCCGGCTCGCCCTCCGCCCGCCCGCCATCGCCCTCACCCCTCCCAGATCAGCTCGAAGAGCAGCGCCGGCACGACGCTGAGCAAGAGGTCGTAGCCGGCCATCAACTGCCACCAGAGCGGCTCCGCCGCGGCGCCTCCGGCCAGCGTCCAGCCGCTCAGCCGCACCGCCGCCAGGAGAAGCGGCACCAGCAGCGGGAAGAGCAGCACCGGCAGGAGGATGGGGGCTGCGCGCAGGCGTGCCGTCACCGCCGCCAGGAAGCTTCCCGCCCCCGCCAGCCCCCCCGTCCCCAGGACCAGCGCCAGCGCCAGCGCCCAGAGCGGCCCCCGCGCCGTCGCCCCGAGCAGCGCGAAGGCCGCCAGCCAGAGGAGGGCGCCCAGCAGGAGGAGGTAGAGCCAGGCGGCCAGCGCCTTGCCGAAGTAGAGCGCGCTCCGGTCCACCGGCCAGAGGAGGAGTTGCAAAAAGGCGTCCTCCTCCATCTCCTGCGCGAAGGAGCGCTGGAGGAGGAGCGCACCGGCGAAGAGGAGCACGAGCCAGAGCGCGGCCGCCAGGCGCTCGCCCTGCCAGCCGGGCGCCCCCCCGCCGGCCAGGCTGAGCAGCGTCAGCAGGAGGAACGCGAAGAGCGCGCTCGTCCCCAGTGTCTCGCCGCTCCTCGCCTCGGTGATCAGCTCCTTGCGGAAGACGGCGAGGAGCGCGCGGCCGTAGCCTCCTGCCACCCGCCCCGCGGCCGCTCCCGCTCCTCCTCCCTGAGCCGCCCCGCCTCCAGCCGCCAGCACCGGTCCACCTCCCCCAGCCCCGGATCCGCCTCGTGCGAGACCAGGACGGCGGCCGCCCCCCGCCCGCGCGCCTCCTCCAGCGCCCGGGCGAGGAAGTCTCTCCCCGCCTCGTCCAGCCCTCCCGCCGCCTCGTCCAGCAGCACCAGCTCCGGGTCGGCCAGGAAGCTGCGGGCGATGGCCAGCCGCTGCTGCATGCCGCGCGAGTAGTGGACCACCGGCCGGTCCGCCCAGCGCTCCAGCCCCGCCCGCTCGAGCCAGAGCTGCGCCCGCCGGAGCGCTTCCTGGCGGTCGAGCCACGGGTAGCCGGCCGCGTGCAGAAGAAGGCTCTCGCGCCCGCTCAGCCGCGGGTAGAGGGCCACGCGGTGCCCGACCCAGGCGAGGACGCCGCGGTAGCGCGGCCCCAGCTCCTCCAGCCGCCGGCCCCGCCAGAGGATGAGGCCCTCGGTGGGCCGCTCCAGCCCGGCCAGCAGCCGCAAGAGGCTCGTCTTGCCCGCCCCGTTGGGGCCGCGCAGGAGCGCCAGCTCGCCCGCCTCCAGCCGCAGCCCCACATCGCGCAGCACCGGACGCCCGGCCAGCCTCAGGCCCAGCCGCCGCGCCTCCAGCAGCGCCAAGCGCCGCTCACCCCGTTTCTTCCCGCCCCTCGCCCAGCTCCGGCAGCAGCCGGGCGGCCTCCTCCACCAGCTGCTGGCGGCGCAAGCGGTAGGCGGTCTCCTCCAGCCTCCCCTGCCGGTAGCGGCTCTCGAGCCGCTCCAGCGCGGCGCGCAGGCGCTCCAGCTCCCGCTCCGGGCGCGAGCGGCGCCAGAAGGCGGCGGCCGCCGCCGGCAGCGCCGCCAGCTCCAGCGCCCAGAGGACGGCCAGCGCCCCGGTGCCGTGCTCGTACCACCAGTCGGGAGGCGTCAGCAGCAGCTCCAGGCGGCGCCCCGCCGGGACCGGCGCGGAGAACGCGTACTGGCGGAGCGCCCGGTCGCCCAGGCTGACGACGCCCAGGCGGATCCAGCCGGGGCCGGCCAGGCGGAGGCTCCCCTCGTCGACCAGCGCGCTGGCGTTCTCCACCGGCAGCGAGGGGACGAAGGAGAGGCGCGCGGGCACGCGCTGCGGCAGCCGGTAGCGGAGCGTGTACGAGCGCTCCTCGCCCGGGGCCAGCGGGCGGACGTCGCCGAGGCTGCCCGCGCGCAGCCTGGCGCCCGTCTCGACCGCCTGGAGCGTCGCCTCCTGGACCCCCTCCGGCAGGCGCCAGCTCCACTCCGCCGTCGGGCGGTCGCCGGTGTTGGCGACGGTCAGCATCTCCAGGACCGCCACGCGCCCGGACTGGACGGCCAGCGCCCAGCGCAGGGAGGCGACCACCACCCCCCCGGCCGCCGCCGCCGGCGCCGGTCGCAGGAGCGGCACGAGAAGAAGAGAGAGGGTGAGAGGCACGGCGAAGAGGAGGCGGCGCAGTCGGCCTCCCCTCCCCGCGCGGACCGGCCCCGGGGCCCCGCGACTCAACCGTTGCCTCCGCTCTTGGGCACGTACTTCGACGGGCATTTGACCAGGATGGCGCCGGCCTCGAAGGTCCCGCCGCGCATGCTGCCGGTGACCACCGCCTCGATGCCGCCCTGAAGCGTGTCCGGCTTCATCCCGCGGTAGTGGACGGCCATGGTGCGCCCGTTGGAGGCCAGGTCGAAGCGCAGGTCGAGGCGGGCGCCGTCCCAGCGGACGCTGCCCGGCACCACCTCGCCCTTCACCTCCGCCTGGCGCGTCCAGGTCGCCCCGCCCCGGGCCAAGTACTGGTCGACGGTGTAGTAGACCGAGGCCGAGTTGGCGATGGAACGGATGGCCAGCCCGCCCACCACCGCCACCACGACGAAGAAGGCCAGCGTCAACCGCCAACGCCTGCTCAACCCCATCGCCCCGCTCCGCGCCGGCGGCGGCCAGCGAGCGCCCCCGTCCGACCCGGTTTTGAATCCAATTCACGTGCATTTTCGCATAACCAGGACCCCACGGAAAGTGAGGAGCTTCACCGTCCGCCGTCCGCCGGCGCGAGGCGGACGGCGGCGGGCAGAAGCCCGTTGCGGCGGGCGAAGGCGCGGAGCTCGGAGGCTTCCTCCCCCACGCCGCACGCCCGCGCCAGCGCCTCCAGCAGGTTGGCGCCCAGGCCGCCGCCGGCCAGCTCGGGGCCCAGCAGGAGGAGCCCCTCCAGGCCGCGGCGCCGCAGCTCCTCGCGCTCCTCCGGACGCACCGTGCTGGTCAGCATCCACTGGCCCTCCAGGCGCTCGGGCAGATGCCGGTAAAGAAGGTGGAAGTCGCCCGCCAGGAGGCGCGCGCGGCGGAGGGGCGAGCGGCGGCTCCGCCCGGGCCGGCGCTGGGCCTCCCCCAGCGGATAGAGCCGGGCGACGGGCAGGTGGCGGAGGAGTGGCATGGCCAGGCGTGCGGCTGCGCGGAAGGCGGCGGGCGACGGCGCCCAGGGCAGGCCGAGCGCCAGCCAGGGGTCGCCCACCCGCAGCCGCCAGCCGGCGGCCACGAGCGCCTCGCCCAGCTCCGGCCGGTCCAGGTAGCTGGACAGGAAGGCCTCCCCGGGGGCGAGGCCCTCCGCCTCCAGGAGCCGGACCGCCTCCGGCTCCACGGCCGCCTTCCAGGCCGCGCCGTCCGCCAGCGGCGTACGCCGCACCTCGCGGGCCAGCCGGCCCGCCTCGGGCGCTGGGTAGCGACGGCCGGGCAGGCGGTAGGCGAGGTTGACCCCGCCCAGCCCCAGCGCCGCCACTCGCCCGTCCAGCCGGCGCAGAAGCGAGGCGGCCACCCGCACGTCGCCGTCGCAGCCGACGCGCAGCAGCCGCCAGACTCGCCCCTCGGCCCGGAGCGAGAGGTCCAGGTCGCGGTGCGAACTGCCGAGACTGACGCCCACCACCCAGCCGGCGCGGGCCTCTTCCCCCGCCCGCGCCAGCCGGGCCAGCAGGAGCTCCGCCCGGTTCACTTCATGTGCGCGTGTTCCGCCTCCCCGCCGCCGGAGAGATAGCGCTCGGGGTCCTTCTCGAAGGCCCGCTTGCAGCCCGGAGCGCAGAAGTAGTAGGTTTTGCCCTGATACTCCGCCTTGGCCGGAGCCGTCGCCTCGTCCACGTCCATCCCGCAGACGGGATCCCTGGCCATGCAAGGCACCTCCTCCGCGTCGATCCCGCGCCCCGTGCGGCCGGTCCGCCCTCAGCGGACGAAGCGCGTGATGACGCTCATCAACTCGCGGATGTAGGGTTCGCCCTCGCCGCTGCGGATGGCGTCGGAGACACACCCCTCCACGTGCGCCTCGAGCAGCCGCAGGCTGATGCGGTCCAGCGCCGCCCGCACGGCCGCGATCTGGACGAGGATGTCGACGCAGTAGCGGTCCTCGTCGACCATCCGGCCGATGCCGCGCACCTGCCCCTCGATCTTGCGCAGACGTTGCAGCAGGTCGGCCTTGTCGGCGTACGGGCTGAGATGCAGGTGGAGTGTCGGACGGCCTCGCGCCTGCCTGTCGAGCGCGCCGTCGGCACCCTCCCCCGGTCCGCTGGAGCCCGCCATACCCTACCCTCCCGGTGTATCCGCCATCGTCCATCGTAGGGTTCCCCCACCTTCCGGGTCAACCGAAGGCGGCCGCGGGCCGGGCCGATACCCCTATCCGATGCTGCCGCCGCCCGCCAGCTGGTCGCCCACGTCGAGCAGGTGCCGGAGCCGGCAGGAGTGCCGACCCCACGTGAGGAGGAGGACGTCGACACGCACATCGGGCGCCCGCCTGGCGGCGGCCAGGAGGAGCGCCGCGCGGAGCAGGCGGAGCCGCTTCCTGCGGTCGAGCGAGAGTGCCGGCCCCGGCAGGGCGCCCGCCCGGCGCCCCCGCACCTCGCAGACCACCAGCGGCCCCCCTTCCGGAGCGAGCGCCACCACGTCGACCTCCAGCCCCGGTCGCCGCCAGTTGCGCGCGAGGAGCGTGTATCCTTGGGAGCGCAGGAAAGCCGCGGCGGCCGACTCGGCCGCGGCACCCCGCCGGGCCGACTCGCCTCGGCGGGACGAAAGTCGATCGGGAAAGGCGGATCACCTCCGTGTCTTCATCCTCTCCAGGCGGCGCCCGCGCGGGCTCCCGCCGCCGGCCTGCGCGGCGCCGGCCCGGCGGCGTGGATTGGCGTCCCTGGTCTGCGCGTACGCTGGCCGAGGCCGGCCGGAGCGGTCGGCTCCTCTTTCTCGTGGTGGCGCCTGCCTGGTCCCAGCCGGCGGCGCGCTTCGACCGCCAGGTGCTGGCCGACCGCGCGGTCCGCCAGGTCCTGGCGGAGAGTTTCCTGGCTGTCCGCGTCGACCCCGACGAGAGGCCCGACCTGGATGCCCGCTACAACCTGGGCGGTTGGCCGAGCGTCGCCGTCCTGGCCCCCGGGGGCGACCTGCTGGCCGCGGCCGGCATCGCCGACCCCGCCCGGCTCGCCGACCACCTGCGCGGCCTGGCGGGCGAGTGGCAGAGGCGCCGCCCGCTCCTGGAGGGGCAGATCCGGCGCTACCGCCTGCCTGAACGCCTCCCCGAGCTGCTGGTTGAGCCCGGCCCCGGATGGGTGGAGGAGCTGGAAGAGCTCCTCCTGCGCCAGTACGACCCGCGCCACGCCGGCTTCGGCGGCGCGCCCAAGTTCCTCCCGCTGGAACCGCTGGAGGCGCTGGCCCCCTTCGCCCCGGACGAACTGCCCGCGGCGCTGCGGCCGCTCCTGCCCGCGACGCTGGCCGCCCTCCTGCGCGGCCCCCTCCGCGACCCCCGCGGCGGCTTTCGCCGGCTGGCGGCGGAGGCCGACTGGAGCGACCCGGTCCCCGAGCGGCTGCTGGGCGAGAACGCGCGCCTCCTGGCGCTCCTGGCCCGGCTCCTGCGCTCCGTCCGCTGGCGCCCGGCCCTGGAGGCGGCCGGCCTGTCGACGCCGGAGCTGAGGCAGGCGGCGGAGGGAATCGTGAGCCTGCTGCGCCTCCTGGCCCGCCCCCGGGGTGGCTGGGCCAGCGCCGCCGCGCCCTCCCGGGCCGGCGGCGGGGCCGTGCGGGCACTGGGCCCGGTGGCGACCGGCTCCTCCAGTCGGGCGGCCCACGCGCTCCTGCTGGCGGCCGAGGCCGGCGTGGCCGATGCCGACGGGGCGCTCCGCTTTCTGGAGGGGCTGTTCGCCCGGCTGCCCGCAGGCCCGGCCGCGGCCCGGGCGCTGCCCCACGGGCCCGGCCGGAACGTTCCGCTGCGCGGCTACCTGGGCGACCTGGTACCGCTGGGTCGCGCCTGCCTGGCGGCCTGGGAGGTGACCGATGAGGCGCTCTGGCTGCGCCGCTCGCTGGAGCTGGCCGAGGGCTTGCTGGCCACCTTCGCCGACGAGTCGGGCGCGCTTGTCGACCTGCCCCGCGAACAGGCGGAGGCAGCGGGCCTCCGGCCGGCCGGCTATCCGGCGCTCAACGCCGAGGCGGCGCTCTGGCTCCTCCTTCTCGTCCGGGCGGATCGGGCGCCGACGGGCCAGGGCCGGCCCTCCCCCGCCGCGGGAGCGGCGACCGGCCCGGGCCCGGCACGGCTTCTGGAGGCCGCCCGCGACCTGCTCGCCTGGGGCCTGCCCTTCGCCCCCACCTCGGGCTGGACGGGTGCGCACTGGTACCACCCCTTGCGGCTCTACCTGGCGCTCATGGCAGAAGGAGCGTCGAGCCGAGAACCTTGAGAGTCCGCCCGGTCACCACCACCTTGCGCACCGTCGTCTGAGCGCCGTCGGGCCAGCGGTAGCGCAGGGTGACCACCGCCGCACCCTCCACCTGAAAGGTGCCCGGTTTTCTCCAGGCCACATGGAAGCGCTCCGCCGGGTCGTAGCGGATCTGGTAGCCGGCCAGGCAGGGCGCTCCGCCCACCTCCAGCCGGAGCGTCCAGGTGGAGGGTCGGGCGCTCAGCCAGAGACGCGGTCCCTCCAGGCGCAGGCGGAGGTTCGGGATCTCCACGGTCTGGGCCCGGAAGAGGCGCACTCCCGCCAGCGCCGCCGAAAGCCCCTCCCGGGGCAGGAACTCGTCCGGCCGCACCACCACCCGCCAGCGCTGGCGGCGCAGGAGCCGTCCCTCGGCGCTGTACGAGGAAGCGACCACCTGGTAGACCCCCGGCAGGTGGAAGCGGTGGGCGACCAGCGGACGCGTGTGACCCGGCAGCGGATCGATCCAGCCGCTCCCGTCCCCGAAGGACCAGAGCCAGCGCGCGTGACCCGGGTTGTTGGGCCGGAGGTCGGTGGTGCGCCGGTTGTGGTAGACGACTTCGATGAAGGGTTCGGCCCCGGGCGGGCCGGCCCCGGGCGAGGCGGGCAGCAGGAGCAGTACGGCCAGGAGCGGCCCCAGCGCCCGCCGGCGGCGGGCGGCGGGCGAGGCGGAAGACGGGCCCGTGTGCACGGTCATCCCCCCGGGACGGCCCAAATTACACAGATGGGCTATATAAAACCGGCCGTTGATCTCGTAGCTTCGGGTCGACGAGACCCGCGCCGGCCCTCCGGGCGGCGCGGTACGGTGGGAGGGTCCGACCGTGGCCGAAACCGTCTCCACGCGCGACGAGATCCTGGAGCTCCTGCAGAGGCGGCCCGGAGCCACCGTGGAGGAGCTGAGCCGGTCGCTGCACATCAGCGCCATGGGCGTCCGGCAGCACCTTGCCATCCTGGAGCGGGACGGCCTGGTCCACAGCACCAAGCGGCGCGGAGGCATGGGGCGTCCCGCCAACCTCTACTTCCTGACCGAGCGCGGCCAGGAGACGTTCCCGCGCGCCTACGACCGCCTGGCGCTCCAGCTCCTGGCGGCGGCCGAGCGGATCGGTGGCCCCGAGCTGGTGGAGCGCATCTTCGCGGAGCGCGAGGAGATGCTCGCGCGGGAGCTCTCCGAAAAGCTCGAGGGCAGCGTCGGTGAGGAGCGGTTGCAGCGGCTGACCGAGATCCAGCGCGCGGCCGGCTACCAGGCGGAGGTACAGCTGCAGCCGGGCAGCGTCCGGCTGGTCCAGTACAACTGCCCCATCGCCCGTGTCGCCGCGCGGTACGGCGACGCCTGCCGGCGCGAGCACGCCCTCTACGAGCGGCTCCTGGGCGTCGAGCTGAGACAGTCGGGCTGCGCCGCGCGCGGCGAGGGCCCCTGCATCTACGCCGCCAGCCTCTCCGATCTGGGCGAGCCGGCGGCACAGGCGGCCGGAGCGCGCTGAACCCCCGCTTCCCGAGGAAGAGTTCGTCGCTGGTCTGGAAATTCCTTCCTGCCCGCCGGTCTCTCACGAGGTCGGCTGTTCGCTCGAGGCGGCCAGCCAGCGCTCGCGTCGCCGCCCCACCAGGCGCGCGATCCAGACGCTCGCCTCGTAGAGGCCGAGCATGGGGATGGCCGTGACGATCTGGGAGATGGGGTCGGGCGGCGTGATGATGGCCGCGACGATGAAAATGAGGAGGATGGCGTAGCGGCGCAGACGCGCCAGCTGCTGCGCCGTCACCAGACCGATGCCGGCCAGGCCCGCCACGGCGGCCGGCCACTCGAAGACCAGGCCGAAGGGCCAGACCAGGTTGAGGATGAAACCCAGCACGCTCTGCACCGAGAGCGTCGGGCGGACGCCCGGGAAGGAGAGCCCGAGGAAGAAGCGGAGGACGTAGGGGATCACCACGAAGTAGGCGAAAGCGCTCCCCGCCAGAAAGAGCACCACCACCGCCGGGAAGATGAGCAGCACCATGCGCCGCTCCTGCGGGCGCAGGCCCGGCCAGACGAAGGCGCCCAGCTGGTAGAGGATGACCGGCGAGACGGCGACCAGGCCGACGATGACCCCCACCCGCAGGTAGACCCAGAAGAGCTCCGAGGGCGTCAGGTAGATCATCTGCACGTGCAAGGCCCGCGCCGGGCGGAGCAGGAAGGAGACGCCCGCCGGCGCCACGAACCAGCCGCCCACGGCGCCTGCCACCGCCGCCAGGATCGCGATCACCAGACGGCGGCGGAGCTCTTCGAGATGCTCCAGCACGGTCAGCTGCAGCTCGCCCTCGGCCTCGCCCGTACCGGAGCCCGGCGCCCTCGCGCCGGGCTCCTCGCCGCCCTTGGCCACGCCTCTCCGACCTCCGCCGCCCCGGCCGCGGCGCATGGCACGCCGCATGGGCGCCCGGGGCTCGCGTCCATACTAGCATTCCGTGCAGGCTACGCTAGGAGGGTCGCTCCGTGACCGGACCCGACCCCATGGGCCTCTTCTACCGGACGCTCTTTTTCTATGTGGCGCTGGTGGTGGTGACGCGTCTGATGGGCAAGCGGGAGCTGGGCCGGCTCTCCCCCAGCGACTTCGTGGTCACCATCATGATCGCCGACGCGGCCACGCTGGCCATCGACGAGAAGATGCCCCTCTGGATGGGCATGATCCCGGTGGCGACCATCGTCGCCCTGGAGCTCCTCATCAGCGTCCTCCTCCTGCGCAGCCCGCGCTTCCGCCAGTGGCTGAGCGGGACGCCCGCCCTGGTCGTCTACCACGGCCGCCTGGACCGGCGGGCCATGGCCCGCATGCGCTACAACCTGGACGACCTGATGACGCAATTGCGCGAGAAGAACATCACCGACATCCGCGATGTGGAGTTCGCCATCCTGGAGACAGGAGGCAAGTTGAGCGTCCTCCCCTATCCCGAGAAGAGGCCGCTCACCCCGGAGCTGGTCCATATCCGTCCGGCGGAGAAGGGTCTGCAGCTCCCGGTCATCCGCGACGGCGCCGTCGACCACTGGGCGCTGGAGCGGCTGGGGAAGGACGAGCGCTGGCTGCGGGAGCAGCTGGCGCTGCGCGGCTTCTCCGACCCGGCCGGCGTCCTGGCCGCCTTCCTGGACGAGAAGGGCGAGCTGGTGGCCTTCCCGCATGACTGAGCACCGCCCCGGGAAACTACTGGGCGGTGCATTCTCTCGCGGGCGGTGAGAGCGTGGTCCAGGCAGGCTTCCAGGAAGCGGTGCCCCGCGCCGACGGGGTGCATCTCGACCCCGGGACGCTCCTGCGCGCGGAGCGGGCCCTCTACCTGACGCCCGACCCGCGCCGCAACCGGGCGCTGCTCCACCTGACCATCGCCTTCGGCTGCATCCCGGTCGACCTGGCCGGGCTCCGCCTGGAGGATGTCGACCTGACCGAGGGGCGCATCCGCTGGAGGCGGGCCGCCGGCCTCGCGGCGCCGCTCTCGCGGCCCCTGGTGGACGACCTGCGCGACTACCTGGAACGCGAGCGGCGCGGCCGGAGCAGCCAGCTCTTTCTCACCCGCCTCGGCCACCCGCTGACGGCACGCACCCTCGCCCTCCTCTTCCGCCGCCTGGGGCGCGAGGTGGGGAGCGGCCAGCTCTCGCCGGCGGCGCTGCGCCAGCGCCGGCTGCGCCTGCTGCGCGCGGCCGGCGGGGCGGCCCCCTGGCTCCGCCACGGGCTCCTCTGGCTTTACCTGGCCGACCCGTCGCCGCTGGCCGACCCCGCCCGGCCCGGTGCGGGGGCGGGCGACGGCGGAGAGGGACTCACGCGGAGCTAGCCGGGCTCGCCGGCCCGCCCGTAAAGGAAAGGCCGGGCCCCGCTCGACCCGGCCTCGCCCCGCTCTGCCGCCCCGTCAGCCGGCCAGGTGGCGCGCCAGGAAGCCGGCCGTGGCCGCGGCCACCTTGGCCTCGCCCTCGCCCACGTCGCGCCCGTTCTCCAGCGAGGCGACGATGACGGCGCCGACGGGGTCGCCCGCCACCACTACGGGGGCGATCACCTCGCTGGCGAAGGGGCAGGTGTCGCCGCCGCCCACCGTCGCCCCTTCATGATGGTGGGCGGTGGTCCGAAAGCGCGCCTCGCGCCGCTCCTCCATGGCGTTGAGCACGGGCACGCCCACTTCCTTGCCGAGAAAGCGCTGGCCTTCCTCGCCCGCGACCGCCACCACCTGGTCCCGGTCGGTCAGCAGGCTGAGGAAGCCGGTGGTGGAGTGGACCGCCTCCATCACCGCCTGCGCCAGGCGGTCCAGGTCGGCCAGCGCGGAATACTTCTTGAGGATCACCTCGCCGTCTTTCTCCACGAAGATCTCGAGAGGGTCCCCATCCCGGATGTTCATGCTGCGGCGGATCTCGATGGGAATGACGATGCGGCCCAGGTCATCGATGCGCCGTACGATCCCCGTCGCCTTCACCCACGCTTCACCCCTCGTCGCCGCGGTGCTCCGGGGCTAGTATCCCTCGGGGCCACCCGATCATCCGGGACGCCCGGCCGGCCGGGGACCGGGGCGACGCAGGTCTGATGCGGGCGGGGACGGCCTCCGCCCTACTCGGCGGGAGAACGGCGGCTCAGGTAGAAACGGAGGAGGAACTGCAGAACCTCGTCCCGCTCGAGCTTGGTCACGAGGCTGCGCGCGCCGCGGTGGGCGGTGATGTACGCCGGCTCGCCGGTGAGGAGATAGAAGGCCAGCTGGCGGACGGGGTCGTACCCCTTCTCCTGCAGGGCATGGTAGACCTCGGCCAGGATCCGCTCCAGGTCGCCCGCCTCGCCCGGCGCGGGTGCCGCCTCCCGCACCACGCGCGTGCGGTCCCGTTCCCTTCCGCTCTCGCTCAGCGCGACCACCCCCTCGAACCGCCGTCTTGGGCCCTGCTCGTCCTTCGCGCGGGCTCTCTCGGCTTCCATCTCTTCGCCGGCCACTCCACCGGTCCTCCCGGCGGCGGGGAGGGCCTCCCCGGTGCCTTCCCCGGCATGCCGTTCCCTGGCATTCCACAGCTGCCACGGCGCGATGCGCTCGCGGCCTGGCCGCCCGCTCCCGGCGGGTCGGCGGGCCGACCGGCGGCGTCGTGGCGGGGGGCGGGGAAGGGGAGGATGAGGCGTGGGCAGGAAAGGTGGCGGAATCCCGCCGCAGTACGGGGTGGAAGACGGGCAAGCGGGCCGCCGCAGGCGCGGTCGGCCCGCTCCTCCGCCGGCCGTCCACCCGGCGCCCTCGCCTCCTGCCTGGCGGGCGCCGGGCTCGGGCGGCCCTTACTGGGGGCTCCCGAAGCGACCGAAGGTCGCGGCCGGGGCGGCCGCCTGGCCGGCAGCCAGCTGCTGCTCGGCCTGCTGGATCATGCGGCGCACCATGTGCCCGCCCACGGCGCCGCAGTCGCGAGAGGCCAGGTCGCCCCAATACCCGCTGGCCGGCGGGTTGACGCCGATCTCCGAGGCGACCTCGTACTTGAACTGGTCGAGCGCCCTGGTCGCCTCCCGCACCAGAACGCGGTTGCTTCTCGAGCCTTGCGCCATCGCTTCTCACCTCCCCTGCAGGCAGGCCTAGTATCGGAGCCGGCGGATGCCGCTCATGCTAGCGGAAGCATGGCACCGCTGGCTCCGAGCAAGGCGCCCTGCAACGGGAAGGGAGCCGAGCCCGCATCTGCCACCCGCCCCAGGCGGCGGCAGCGGCGGCCGCCCGGCCGGAAAGGTACCGCGCCTCGGCTCTTCAGTCGCGGAAGCTCGTCCCGTGCGAGCGGGCAAACTCGAAGTACGCGTCCCTCAGGCGGCGCGTCACCGGCCCCGGTCGCCCGTCGCCGACCGGGCGCCCGTCGACGGTGGTGACCGGCACCACCTCGGCCGCCGTCCCGGTGAGGAAGCACTCGTCGGCGGTGTAGACGTCGTAGCGGGTGAAGACGGCCTCGCGCGCCTCGATGCCCAGCTCGCGTGCCAGGTCCAGCACGGTCGCGCGGGTGATGCCCTCCAGGATGCCCAGGTAGGCCGGCGGCGTCAGAACGGTGCCGCCCCGTACGATGAAGACGTTGTCGCCGGTTCCCTCGCAGACGTATCCTTCCCGGTTGAGCATCAGGATCTCGTGGGCGCCCGCCAGATTGGCCTCCAGCTTGGCCATGATGCTGTTCAGGTAGTTGAGGCTCTTGACGCGGGCGTCCAGCGCGTCCACGGAGGTCCTGCGGGTGGCGGCCGTCACCGCGGTCAGTCCCTGCTCCAGGAGGCTCTCCGGGAAGAGCGCGATCCGGTCGACGATGACGACGACGGTCGGCCGCGGGCACTTGCGCGGGTCGAGGCCCAGGTCGCCCGCCCCGCGGCTGACCACCAGCCGGATGTAGCCGTCGTCCAGCTCGTTCCTGCGGCATGTCTCCAGGACGACGCGGCTCATCTCGTCGGGCGGCAGCGGGATCTCGAGGTCGATGACGCGGGCGGAATGGTAGAGCCGGCGGATGTGCTCCTCCAGCTTGAAGACGCGCCCGCCGTACATGCGGATGCCCTCGAAGATGCCGTCCCCGTAGAGGAAGCCATGATCATAGACCGAGACCTTCGCCTGCTCGACCGGCACGAAATGACCGTCCAGGTAGATGACCTGCCCCACGCATCAACCCCCCCGCGCGCCAGAGGGAGCGCGCCTCCCCTGATCTCCGTCAGAGAGCTTCGGTGAGCGCGGCTCCCCTCCTCCCCGCCAGCCAGGCCTGTACGGCGCCGAAGGCGTCGACGCAGCCGGCCCCTTCCTCGCGCGGATCGCCCGTCCCGACCGGCTGGGCCGCCTGGCGCAGACGCCCGGGAACCTCCCGGGGCGGTACGCCCCTGGCCAGAAGGAGGGCTGCGCTGCCGCTGGCGTGGGGCGCGGCCATGGAGGTGCCGGAGAGCCGGCGCGTCCCTCCGCCGGGCCAGAGCGAGAGGATGTCCACCCCCGGGGCCACCAGGTCCAGCTCCGGTCCCCGGCTGGAAAAGCGCGCCACCCGGTTCTGCCGGTCGATGGCGCCGACGGCCAACACCTCCGGATAGCGGGCGGGGAAGAGGACCGTGCCCGGCACGGGTCCCGCGTTTCCCGCCGCGCAGACCAGCACCATGCTCCGCGAGGCGGCCCGCACCGCTTCGCGCATGGTGGGGTTCTCGGTCCAGCTGCCCAGGCTCAGGTTGACCACCTGGATGCGGTGCTGGAGGCACCACTCGAGCCCGAGGACGAGGTGGGAGAGGCGGCCGCCGCCCTCCCGGTCCAGCGCCTTGACGGGGTGGATCCAGACCCGCGGCGCCACCCCCAGGAGGGCGCCGTGCGCGGCGATCACGCCGGCCACATGGGTGCCGTGCCCGTTATCGTCGGCAGGCGGGGTGCCGGGGTGGAGCAGGTTGACGCCGGGCCCGATGCGCCCCGCCAGCGCCGGATGGTTGAGATCGACGCCCGTGTCCACGACGGCTACGTGGACGTCTTCCCCCTGGCTCCAGCGCCAGGCCTCGGGGGCGCGCACGCGGAGGACGCCCCACGGCAGCATGGCATCGCCACGGACGGGCTGCCAGCCGCCGGCCGGCGCAGGCGGGAGCGGGGGGCGGGGCCCCCGCCACGGCTCCGCCCGCTCGGGCCACCCTGGGCGCAGGCGGCCCAGCCGGCTGCAGGCGCCGCGAAGCCAGGCGCGCAGGCCGGCGGGGGCGGGGGGGCCCGGGGAGCGGCCTCCGCCCGCCTCCCAGGGGTCCTCCTCCCCCGCTCCCTCCTCTCCCTGGTGGCCGACCAGGCGGAGCGGAAGGTCCTCGTCGACGCGCAGGACGTCACCGCGCCTGTCCAGGGCGGCCAGCGCGCCCTCCTCGGCGAACTCGGCCACCACCGCGTGGATGAGCGAGAGCCGCCTGAGGACCACGCCGCCCATGCGGCGGATCTCGCCCAGGTCGATGCGGCTCCCCTGGCGGAAGACCACGATCCTCCGGACCGTCCCGCTCCCCTCCCCGGCGGGGGAGCCGGGGCGGCGGCCGACACCGCCTCCTCCGAAAAGGCTGCGCATGCCCGTACACCCCCGCGCCAGCCTATGGACAGGGGGGCGGAGAGGTGCGGACAGCCCGGCCGCCCGGCTGCCTCGCCGGGCGGCGAAAGAGACGGGGGACGGATGACGGGAGAGCGGGGAACGTGCGGCGGGCGGCTTCCGGCCAGGCGCTCAGGCCTGGGCCCCGTCCCCCGCCGCCTGCTCCTGGCCGATCTTGTAGAGGAGAAGCTCGAAGGCGGCCTCCCGGTAGCGATCCAGCTCTTGCTCCAAGCGCCGCGCGAAGGCGTCCCGCTCGAGACGGTGGAGGATGTACAGCCAGAGGGCGGGGTAGTCGCTGCCCGCCAAGTCGTGGCGGAGGCGTGCCGCCGCGGCGCTCCGCTGCCCCGCCGGGATCTCGTCGAAAAAGAGCGCCAGGGCCGCCCAGAGGCGCTCGTCCTCCGTCACCGCCTGGAGGGTGCAGAAGAGGTCGAACTCCTCGTCCGACGCCTGCCGCAACCGTTCCTCGGTCCAACCCAGCCTCTCCAGGACCTCGTCGCCGTCCAGGGTGACCATGCGGGCGCACCTCCTGCGCACGGGCTCCGCGACGACCTTCCGAGTCGATCATAGGGCCCGGTCCAGGAGGCGGGATATACTCCCGCCGGGCGAGGGGATGCGCCGCCTCGCCCGCCCGTTTCGCCCCGGCGGGCGAGGCGCGGGCTCCGCCGCCTCACCCCCTTCGGGGAGACGGGGGAAAGCTGGCCCCTCCCCCTCCCTCCTACGATCCGGCGGAGAAGGGGGAGGACCAGCGCTCCCGGTCGCGGCGGCGGTACTTCTCCAGCGTCTCGCGCCACGCCCGGTCCAGATCGATCTCCAGGCGGTTGGCGATGCAGGCGACCACGTAGAGGATGTCGCCCAGCTCCCCCGCCACCGAGCCCTCCGGCTCGTCGGAGCGCTTCCGTTTCGGCCCGTAGAGGTGGTTCAGCTCCCGCGCCAGCTCTCCCACCTCTTCGCTGAGGCGCGCCAGCAGCTCCAGGGGCTCCCAGTAGACGGCGCCCTGCTCCCGGATCCAGGCGTCGGTCTCCTCCTGCAGCCTGCGGAGCAGCGCCGGCCCGGCCCCTCCTGCCGTCCCCCCGCTCATGTCGCCGCCTCCAGCCAGGCGCCCAGCTCGATCCGGCGGATCTCCTCCACCGGCTCGATGCCGGCCAGCGCCGCCACCGTGGCGTCGTCCACCGGCTGGTCGGTGCCCAACACCATCACCGCCTCGCCGCCGGGCGCCCTGCGCCCGAGGCGCATCTCGGCGATGTTGACGCCCCGCTCGCCCAGGATGCTCCCGAGGCGGCCCACGATTCCCGGACGGTCGGCGTGCCGGCTGAGCAGCATGTGGGGCGTGGGCACCAGGTCGATGGGAAAGTCGTCCAGGGCGACGATGCGCGCCCTCCCGTCCGGGTCGAGCCGGGCGCGCAGGCGGCGGCGGGCGCCGGGCGGCCCCGCCTCCAGGCTGACTTCCTGCGGCGCCAGCCCGTCGCGCTCGCTGCGCAGCTCCCAGTGCACCCCCTGCTCCGCGGCGACGGCGGCGGCGTTGACCAGGTTGAGCGGCGAGTTGAGCACCGCGCCCAGGAGGCCGGCCAGCACCGCCGAGGCCACCAGCTCCGCGGCCCGCCCCTGCAGCGCCAGCCCGATGCTCACCTGTTCGAGCCGCGTGGGCAGCGCCTGGACGAAGAAGGGGCCGAGGACGGTCGCCAGCCCCAGGAAGGGACGGACCGCCATCCACTCCTCCTCGCTGAGCGGCGGCAGGTTGACCGCGTTTCGCACCGGCTTGCCCGCGAACCAGCGGACCAGCTCCTCGGCCACCGTCTCGGCGTTCAGCCGCTGGGCCTCCACGGTGGAAGCGCCCAGGTGGGGGGTGGCCACCACGTTCTCCAACCGCAGGAGCGGGTGGTCGGGCCCGGGCGGCTCCTCCTCCCAGACGTCCAGCGCGGCGCCGGCCAGCCGGCCCTCGCCGAGCGCCGCGGCCAGGGCGGCCTCGTCCACGATGCCGCCCCGGGCGCAATTGACCACGTACGCCCCCGGCTTCATCCTGGCCAGCTCCCGGGCACCGAGGAGATGGCGCGTCTGCGGGGTGAGGGGGGTGTGGACCGTCACGATGTCCGCCTCGGCCAGGAGCTCCTCCAGACCGACCAGGCGGACGTCGCCCGCGCCGGCCCCGGCGCCCAGGTAGGGGTCGTAGCCGAGCACGCGCATGCCGAAGGCCAGCGCGCGCAGCGCCACCTGGCGGCCGATGCGGCCCATGCCCACGACGCCCAGCGTCTTGCCGAAGAGCTGCACGCCCACCCGGTGCCGTTCCCAGCGACCGGCGCGCAGGGCGGCGTCCGCCGCGGGCAGCTGGCGGACCATGGCCAGCATGAGGGCGAAAGTGTGCTCGGCGGCGGCCAGCGTGTTGCCGTCGGGCACGTTGACCACCACCACGCCGCGCCGGGTCGCCTCGGCGACGTCCACGTTGTCGACGCCCACGCCCGCCCGGCCGACGATGCTCAGGCGC
>JAIMAT010000023.1 GCA_023511835.1 Bacillota bacterium
CAGCGCGCTGGTCGACCGCCTGGCCCGCCTCGGCCTGGTCCGGCGCGAGGAGGATCCCCGCGACCGGCGCCGGACGCTGGTCTCGCTGAGCGCCCAGGGCGAGCTGCGCGTGGCGGAGCTGCACCAGGGGGGCCAGCAGTGGCTGGAGGAGGCGCTGGGGCGCATGGAGGACGGCGACCTGGAGGCGCTGGCCCGCGGGCTGGAGGCGCTGGCCCGGGCGCTCCAGGGCGTGGTGGCGGCCGCGGCCGGCGGTGGCGACGGGCAGGGTCGAGTCGGAGAGGAAGGGTGATCGGGTTGGCGACCGTGGATCGAGCGCGGGAAGGCCGCGCGGCCGTCGGGGGCGCGGCGCGCATCGCCGAGGGCCAGAGCCTGCGGGCCTCGCTCAGCCGCGAGCGGCTCTGGCTCGTCGTGGCGGCAGCCATGCTGGGGATGCTCCTGTCCGCGATCGATCAAACGGTGGTCGGGACGGCCATGCCCCGCATCATCGCCGAGTTGAACGGGCTGGAGCACTACTCCTGGGTCTTCACCGCCTACATGCTGGCCTCCACGGCGACGGTGCCGCTCTATGGCAAGCTGTCGGACGTCTATGGGCGCAGGCCCTTCTTCCTGCTGGGGCTCTTCCTCTTCGTCCTGGGCTCGGCGCTCTCGGGGCAGAGCCAGAGCATGACCGAGCTGATCCTCTTCCGGGGCGTACAGGGCTTGGGAGCGGGGGCCATGATGCCGGTGGTCATCTCCATCATCGGCGACGTCTTCCCGCCGGCCGAGCGCGGGCGCTGGCAGGGGCTGATGATGGGGGTCTTCGGTCTGGCCACCATCGTGGGCCCCTCGTTGGGCGGGTGGATCACCGACCACTGGACATGGCGCTGGGTCTTCTACGTCAACCTGCCCGTGGGCGTCGTGGCCATGCTCGTGGGCGGCGCGGCGCTGCCGCCCATGGGGGCGAGGCAGCGGCACCAGATCGACTACGCGGGCGCGGCGGCGCTGATCGCGGCGGCGGTGCCCATGCTCCTCGCCTTCAGTTGGGCGGGCAGCCAGTACGCCTGGGGCTCGGCGGTGATCCTGGGCCTCTTCGCCTTCTCGGCGGTCATGTGGGTGCTCTTCTTCTGGCTGGAGTCGCGCGCGCCGGAGCCGATCATCAGCCCGTCGCTCTTCCGGAACCGGATCTTCACCATCTCGGTGCTGGCCACCTTCCTGGTCTCGGGCGGCCTCTTCGGCGGCGTCATGTACCTGCCGCTCTTCATGCAGGGCGTCATCGGCGACACGGCCACCAACTCGGGCGCCCTCCTGACGCCCATGATGCTGGGCTTCATGGTCTCCAGCGTGGTGGGCGGGCAGCTCCTCTCGCGCACCGGGCGCTACAAGATCATCTCGCTGGCGGGCTTCGCGGTGGCGGTGGCGGGCATGTACCTGAACGCACGCATGGACGTCCATGCCACCAACGGCGAAGTCATCCGCAACATGATCGTCATGGGCCTGGGCATGGGCGTGCAGATGAGCCTTTTCACCATCGTGGTGCAGAACGCCTTCCCCTTCCGCCGCCTGGGGGAGGTGACGGCCAGCCTTCAGTTCTTCCGCTCCATCGGCGGCACCATCGGCGTCGCCGTGCTGGGCACGCTGATGACCAACCGCTTCCAGGACGAGATGCAGAGCCGCATTCCAGCCGCCCTCACCCATCTCGTGCCGGCCGGGCGGCTGGCGGCGCTGGAGAACCCGCAGGCGCTGCTGGCGCCCCAGGCGACCGCGGAGATGCAGCGGGCCTTCGCGCAGTTCGGCGCGCAGGGCCAGCTTCTCCTCCGGCAGCTGATGGAGGCCATCCGCCAGAGCCTGGCGCTCTCCATCACCGAGCTCTTCGCGGTGGGCGCGGCGGCGCTGGTGGGTGGCTTCCTGGCCACGCTCTTCCTGGAGGAGATCCCGCTGCGCCGTTCCCACGAGCCGGCCGAGGCGGAGGCCGGGGCGGGCAGCCTGGCGGCGGCTCTCGCGGCCCCGCGCGGGGAGGGACGCACGCGCCTGCTGCTGGGGGCGGTGCTGACGGTGCTGGCGGCGCTGGCGTTGCGGCCGCGGGCCGACCGCGGGCTCCTGGAGGCGCTGGCGGCGCTGGAGGGGGGGACGGAGGAGCCGGAGAGGGTGGGGCGGCGCGTGGCGCGCGAGCAGATCCTGCCGCTGGCGCGGGCGCTCCTGGAGCCCTGGCTGGCCGCGGGCGGGCCGGCCGCGGCCGGGGACGGGACGGCGCCCGGGCCGGCGGGAGCACTTCGCGACGGGAGGGAGAACGGATGGAACGGAGAGAGCCCGGCGTCGGGAAGGATCTTTGGGGAATCGGCGCCAGCCTGGCCGCGCTCCTAGGCGGCCTCTGGCTGATGGTGGCGCCCTGGGCGCTGGCCTTCCAGAGCCGCGGCGCCGCCTGGAGCGACGCCACCCGGAACTCCTTCTGGAGCGGCCTGGGCGTGGCGGTGGTGGCGCTGGCCGGCCTCCTCCTCTTCGCCGGGAACCTGGCGGCGCAGCTGCGCGACGCGGGCGTGCTGGCGGGCCCGCGCCGGGAGCTCCGGGAGCGCGAGGAGGGCGGCGCCCGCGCCGGCGAGACGGCCCGCCTGGAGGAGGCGCTGGTGCCGCTGGCCGCGCGCCTCCTGGAGGAGCTGGCGGCGCAGCAGCGGGGCGAGGAGCCGCCGGCCAGGTCCCCGTCGCAGGAAGCCTTCTCCAACGGCGGCCTGCGCCGCGAGCCGGCGGAGAGGGGGGAGCGGCTGTGAGGCGGTTCTCGGCCGGCTTCTGGGCGCTCCTGCTGCTCTTTCTGGGCGGCCTCTGGCTGGTCCTCTCGCCCTTCGCGGTGGTCGCCAGCCAGCCGGCCAGGCTGCCCTGGTCGTCCTCCACGATCTCCAACGTGGCCGCGGGCGGTGGCATCGCCCTGGTGGCGCTGGCGGGGATGATGGGCTACCTGCTGCTCTGGCTCCGCGAGCTGCTGGCCGAGGCGGCAGCCCGCCGCGCGCAGCGGGAGGGCGAGAGCACCGGCGGGACGGGACCGGCGCCCTCCCGCAGCTGATGGCCGCCGTCGCCTCGCGCCCCGCCCGGTCCCGGCCGGGCGGGGCATGGCGGCGCGCGGGCTGGATCGTCGCCGCCTGGGCGGCCTCGCGGCTGGCGCTCGGCTTCGTCGGCTGGGCGGCCAGCCTGCGCGTGCCCGGCGGTCCCCCCGCCCAGCCCTGGCCCATGTCGCGGGCGCCGCTCGTCTTCACCATGTGGGACCGCTACGACTCGCAGTGGTACCTGGAGATCGCGCGCTACGGCTACTTCGGCTTCCCGGTGCGCAGCCACTACTCGCCCGAGGCCTTCTTCCCGCTCTACCCGCTCCTGATCCGCTGGGGCCAGAGGCTGACGGGGCTGGACGGCGCCGTCGTGGGCGTTCTCCTCTCCAACCTCTTCCTGCTGCTGGCGCTCTTTCTGCTGGAACGGCTGGTGGCGCACCGCTTCGGGGCGGCGGTGGCCAGGCGGAGCGTCCTCCTGCTCCTCCTCCTGCCCACCGCCTTCTACTTCTCGGCGACCTACACCGAGGCGCTCTTTCTCTTCGCCAGCGTCGCCGCCTTCTGGGCGGCCGAGCGCGGGCGCTGGGGCTGGGCCGGGCTGGCGGGGGCGGCGGCGGCGTTGACCCGGAATCTGGGCGTCTTTCTGCTCCTGCCGCTGGCGTGGCTGGCCTGGGAGCGCTACCGCTCGCCCGCGGAGAGCGCCCGCCGCGCCGCCGGCCTCCTCCTCATCCCCCTGGCCTTCGCCGCCTGGGCGGCCTTCCTGGCCTGGAAGACCGGGGATCCGCTCCGCTTCCTGCACGCCGAGAGCGGGTGGAGCCGGCAGCTGGCGCCTCCCTGGGCGGGCCTGGCCATGGCCTTCCACCGGGTGGTGACGCCGCCGCCGCCGGCCGCCTGGCCGCGGGGCCTCTACGTCAGCGCCTGGCGTCCGCAGTTCGCCCCGCTCTACAGCACCATCGACGGGCTCTCCGCCGTGGCCGGGCTCCTCCTGCCGCTGCTCGGCCGGCGCTGGGGACAGCCCTGGCCCTGGGTGGCGTGGGCGCTGCTGGGCGTCCTGATCCCCATGTCGGCGCCGACGCTCCACTCCATGACGCCGCTGGCCAGCATGTCCCGCTATCTGGTCGTCCTCTTCCCGCTGGCGGTGGCCCTGGCCCAGGCGGCGGAGCGACGGCCCTGGCTGGAGACGGCGCTCCTGGCCAGCCTGCCGATCGTCCAGGCCTTCTTCTTCACGCTCTTCACCACCTGGAACTGGATCGCCTGAAGGCTCGCCGGGGGCCCGCGCTCCGGCGCCGGCGGCCGCCGGCGCCTCAGCGCGGCGGCTCGCGCCGGCGGAGGCCGGCCGCCGGTCGCCTCTCGCCGGCGGCCGGCTGGCGCAGCTCCGCCGCCAGGCGGAGGAGCTCGCGAAAGGCGCGCAGCACCACGCGCGGGTCGTTGCCGGTGGCGCGTCCGGCGGTGCGCGGGTAATGGCGGACGGGCAGCTCCACCAGCCGGCAGCCCAGCGCGGAGAGGCGAGCCAGCAGCTCGGCGTTGATGGCGGCGCCCGCGGAGGCGAGCCTCACGCGCCGCAGGAAGTCGGCCCGGATCAGCTTGAAGGCGCAGTCGACGTCGCGTACACGCACGCCCAGCACCAGCCGGACCAGTGCGTTCCAGCCGGCGGCGTTGAGGAGGCGGAGCGGCCCGTCGCGGCGGCGGGCGCGGTAGCCGACCAGCACGTCGGCCTCCTCCCGCAGGGCCAGAAAGCGCGTCAGGTCGCGCACGTCGAACTGCCCGTCGGCGTCCATGAAGAAGATCCAGCGCCCGCGCGCGGCCGCGAAGCCCGTCCGCAGCGCCGCGCCGTAGCCGCGGTTGACCGGATGGCGCAGGAGCCGGACGCCCGGTCGCACGGCCGCCAGCCCCTCCACCACGGCCGCCGTCCGGTCGCGGCTGCCGTCGTCCACCACCAGGATCTCATGCTCCAGCCCCAGCCCCGCGAGAAAGCCGCCCACCTCTTCCAGCGTGTCGCCGATGTTGGCCTCCTCGTCGTAGGCCGGAAGCACCACGCTGATCTCCGGGATCGGCGACGGCCCCGCCGCCTCCGACCGCTCCTCCTCCACCGTCCGCTCCCCCCGTTTCCCGCCCGCGTGCGGGCGCACAACCGCCCTCAAGCTACCGCCCTGCCGGCCTGGGACCAAATTCCGGCAGCGCGCGGCGCCGAAGAGTGTCGACGGGTGGGGGCGGCCGCCGGCCGGCGGCCGGGCGCCGCTCCCCCGGGGAGATTCTGCCCGGGACGCGAAGCGGCGGCTCCCCGCGGGGGGAGCCGCCGCGCGGCTCCGGCTCAGGCGCGCGCCGGGCGCGGGTTCAGCTGCTGCTCTGGGGCGTCGCGCTCTGCGGCGCTGGCGCCGGCTGCGAACCCTGGCTGCCCGGGCGCCCCGTCCATGTCCGCGTGAAGGCGGTCTGGAGCCGCTGCTCCATGTTCGACAGGATCTGCTGCTCCTGCTGGGCGGTCAGCACGCCCTGCTGGACGCGCACGTCCAGGGCCGCCTTGGGAGCGGCCAGGACGGCGTCGATCAGCGACTGCAGACTGACGCCCTTGGACTGGGCGATCTGGGCGATGGACTGCCCGCTCAGGCGCGCCTGGCGCAGCTCCTGGACGGTCATCCCGAGCTGCTTGGCCACCACGGCCCCGCCGTCCAGCTGCCAGCCCATGCCCATGCGGCCGGGGCCGCCCCGCCAGCGGCGACCCTGGCCGGGTACGGCCGGGGCGGTCGCGGAGCCGCCAGGCGCCTGCTGCACCACCCAGGCCGGGCCGGCGGCCGGCGCCGAGGCGGTGGTCGGCGCCGCTTGCGTGGCGCCTGTCAGCAGCGACCCCAGAAGTGCGCCCGCGCCCAGGGCCAGAACCAGCGCCGCCACGGCCAGGAGCTTCATCGAACGGGACATCGCTCTCCCTCCCTTCCGCCCTTAGGCTGCCCCGGCGCGGTGAACCGCCTGTCGCCGGTCTGTCAAGATTTTGTCAACGACGGACCGCCCTCCGCGGCGACGCTCTCGAGGATGACCTCCAGCGCCTCCGGGTTCTCCAGCGCCGAGGTGTCGCCGCGCACCGCGCCCTCGACGACCGCCTCGCGCAGGAGGCGGCGCATGATCTTGCCGCTGCGCGTCTTGGGCAGCGTGGAGACGATGTGGACGCGCGCCGGACGGGCGATGGGGCCGATGGCCTCGACCAGCCGCCGGGCCAGCTCCTCTTCGAGGTTGCCGTCTGCGCCGTCCTCTCCGCCCCCGCCCGCCGGGGCCGGGCGCGGGACCACGAAGGCGACGGGCACCAGGCCCTTGACCGGGTCGGGCGCGCCGATGACGGCCGCCTCGGCGACGCGCGGGTGGTCCAGGAGCGCCGCCTCCATCTCCATGGTGCTCAGCCGGTGGCCGGAGACGTTGATCACATCGTCGACGCGGCCGACGACCCAGAGGTGGCCGTCGGCGTCCTGCACGGCCGCGTCGGCGGTGAAGTAGGCGCCCGGAAAGCGGCTGAAGTAGGTCTCCAGGTAGCGCCGGTGGTCGCCCCAGACGGTCCGCGCCAGCGAGGGGAAGGGGTGGGTGATGATCAGGTAACCGTGTTTCCCCGGCGGCAGCGGAGCGCCATGCTCGTCCACCACGCGGGCGACGTATCCCGGCAGCGGCTGGCCTGCCGAGCCGGGCTTGGCGGGCGTCAGGCCGACCATGGCGCTGGTCCAGGCCGTGCCCGTCTCCGTCTGCCCGTAGGTGTTGTTGATGAAGAGCTCCTCCCCGGCCGGCCGGTCCCTGCCCAGGTTCTTCCGCACCCAGGCCCAGGTCTCCGGGTCGAGTGGCTCGCCCACCAGCGAGATCAGCTCCAGCCGCGACAGGTCGTGCCCCTCCAGCGCCGTCTCGCCCAGCCGGCGGAGCATGCGCAGCGCCGTGGGCGCGGTGAAGAGCTTGTTCACCCCCCAGCGCTCCAGGATGCGGTAGAGGCGGTCGGGCGTCGGCCAGTCCAGGGCCCCCTCGTAGACCACCTGCGTGACGCCGTGCGCCATGCCGCCCACCAGGGCGAAGATGGGGAAGGTGAGCCAGCCCACGTCCGCCGTGCACCAGTAGACGTCCTCCGGGCCCAGCCCCAGCGCCCACTTGACGTTGGCGTACGTACCCACCAGGAAGCCGATCCCCGCGTGGACCACGCCCTTGGGCTTCGACTCGGTGCCGCTGGTGTAGATGATGAACCCCGGCTCGTTGGCCTCCAGCGCCTCCGGCGGGCAGTGGGGGGAGGCGGCCGTCACCAGCTCGTCGTACCAGAGGTCGCGCCCGGCCGTCATGGGCACCTCCGCCCCGGTGTGGCGCACGACGACCACGTGGCCGATGGAGTCGAGGCCGGCCGCCGCCCGGTCCAGCGTCGCCTTGAGCGGGACCGCCTGGCCGCGCCGGCGGCTGCCGTCGGCCACCACCACCACCCGCGGCCGGGCGTCCAGGAGCCGCTGGCGGACGGCCTCCGCCGAGAAGCCGGCGAAGATGACGCTGTAGAGGGCGCCGATGCGGTAGCAGGCGTGGACGGCCACGAAGGCCTCGGGGATGTTCGACATGTAGATGGCGACCACGTCGCCGCGCCCGACGCCCAGCGACTTCAGCCCGTTGGCGAAGCGCGAGACCTCTTCCTGCAGCATTCGATAGGTGAGGACGCGCGTCGCACCGTCCTCGCCCTCCCAGAGGATGGCCGCCTGGTTCCCCCGCCCGGCCCGTACGTGGCGGTCGATGCAGATGTAGCTGACGTTGCCCAGACCGCCCACGAAGTACCGGAAGTCGGGCAGGTCGCCCTCCCGCCGCCTCTGCCACGGGCTGAACCAGTCGAGCTCCGAGGCGATCTCGGCCCAGTAGCCGTCGGGGTCGCTGCGGCAGCGGGTCAACCAGGTGTCGAAGGCCGCCGGCGACGGGAAGGGAGCCCGCGCCCGCAGACCTTCGCCCGGCGGCACCGGGCGGCCGCTCAGCAGGTGCGCCACCCCGCTCCCCGTCCCGGCTTCGTCCGCCACGACTCCAGCCTCCCGCACCGGGCCGCCCGGCGTGGAGCCGGACGGAGTCGACAACGGCAGGTCCGCGTCGACCGTCGACATCCCAGACACCTCCTCCCCACTTGCTCACCCCGCAGCGCAGGGGTTGCCGGATCCTTTCGCAGGGCGAAGAGGTTTTCCTTCGACGGGGACCGGCGGCTCAGGCGGTGGTGAGGAGGAGGGCGGTCAGGAGCCAGAGGGTTCCGGAGAGCGTCTCCTCCAGGCCGATCCGCTTGAAGTCGGAGCGAGCCCGGGGATGCCAGGCCGTCCAGGCCAGGTGGAGCCACTCCGGCGACCAGGCCAGGGCCGCCGCCGCGGGGACGCGGGAGCGGGGCGCGAGCTCCGCCAGGAGCGCGAAGCCGGCCAGGCCCAGGGCGCTGGCGGCGGCCAGCAGGAGGAGCGCCGAGCGGCGGCGGGCCGGTTCGGGGGCCCGGCTCCGCCGCCAGGCGACGAACCGGTCCACGTGGAGGGCGCCCAGGCTGAAGGGGAGCCAGGCGAGCAGCCAGAAGGCGAGCTGGCCGGCCGCGGGGGCCCCCAGCGCCGCCGCCACGGCGGGTGCGCCGGCCGTCAGTCCCAGGACTCCCGCCAGCTCGCGTGCGAGGAGCCGGCCGGGCGTGCTCCGCCCGGCCCGGGCCGGAAGAAGGTCGACGGCCAGCACCAGGGCGGCCGCCAGCGCCCAGAGCGCCAGCCAGCGGGAGGGGGCGAGGGCCAGGGCGACGAGGCCGGCCGCCGCCCCGGCCGCCAGCGGGAGGAGGGCGGCCGCGCTGCCGCCCGCCCCGCGCAGGCGCAGGCGGAGCGGCTCCCGGGCCAGAAAGAGCAGGACCATGGCGAGAAGCGCCGGGGCGCTGGCGGCGCTCCACCGCCGCAGGGCCAGGAGCGGCAGGAGCGGCGGCAGGAGGAACATCACCCAGGAGCCGTGCTCCCGGGGCAAGGGGAAGGAGACCGGGCGCAGCGGCATCGCCTCCTTGCTCTCCCTGGCGATGGTAGCGGATCGGCGGCCGGCCGTTCAGCTTCGACGCGGGCGGCCCGGCGGTGCTACCCTGGAATTCGCCTGCGGCGGAGAGCGCCGGACGGCCGGGGGGGATGCGTACGGGGGAGCAAGGCATGGCCGCCGCCGGACGGGAGGCGCCGCGGTCCGACCGCTGGCGCATCCTGGCCGCGGTCGTGCTCGGCGGCGCCATGGGACCCGTCGACGGCAGCGTCTCCAACGTCATCATGCCCGTCATCGCCCGGCAGTACGGGGTCGGCCTGGCGGCGGTCAGCTGGGTGGTGATGGTCTACCTGCTGGTGGTGGGCTCCGCGCTCCTGAGCTTCGGCCGCCTGGGCGACATGTGGGGCTACCGCCGCATCTTCCGCGCCGGGCTGGGGGTCTTCACCGTCGGCTCCGCCCTGAGCGGCGCCGCCCCCACCTTCCCGCTGCTGCTGGTGGCGCGCGTGGTCCAGGCGCTGGGCGCGGCCATGTTCATGGCCGTCGGCCCCGCCATCCTGACCGCCGTCTTCCCCGCCGGCGAGCGGGGGCGGGCGCTGGGTCTGAACGGCATGGCGGTGGCGGCGGGGCTGGCGCTGGGGCCGACGCTGGGCGGGACGCTGACCGACCTGGTCAACTGGCGAGCGGTCTTTTACATCAACCTGCCCATCGGCGCGGCTGCGCTCCTCTGGACGGGGCGGGTGCTGCCCGCCTCGGCCCGGCGGCGGGAGGAGCGCTTCGACCTGGCCGGTGCCCTGCTGGCGCTGGCCGGACTGGGCGGGCTGCTGCTGGCGGCCAGCGAGGGCGAGAGCTGGGGGTGGAGCTCGCCGGCGACGCTTCTGGCCGCCTCGGGCGGAGCGGTGCTGGGCTTCCTCTTCGTTCTCTGGGAGCGGCGCGTGCCGGAGCCGATGCTGGACCTGAGCCTTTTCCGGAGCCGCACCTTCAGCGCGGCCACCGCGGCGGGGCTGCTCAGCTTCATGACCCAGTTCGTCCTGACCTTCCTGGTGCCGTTCTACCTCCAGCAGCTGCTGGGGCTGGACCCGCTCCGGGCCGGCCTGGTGATGACCGCGCACCCGCTGATGGTGCTCATCCTGGCGCCGCTGGCGGGCGCGCTCTCCGACCGCATCGGCACGCGCGCCTTGGCCTCGGCGGGGCTGGCCCTCTCGGGGCTGGGGCTGCTCCTGCTGACGGGGCTGGGGAGCGCCGCCCCGCCCTGGCAGGTGGCCTGGCGGATGGCCGTCTACGGCCTGGGTACGGGCATCTTCCAGGCGCCCAACAACAGCGCGGTGATGGGCGCGGCACCCCGTTCGCGGCTGGGCGTGGCCTCCTCGGTGCTGGCCACGGTGCGGAACGTGGGCATGGTGTTGGGGGTGGCCGTGGCGGACCTGGTCTTCACCGCGCGCCGCTCGGCCTGGGCGTCGCTCCTGGCCGGGCGGGGGATGGGCGCGGCCGAGGCCGGGCACCTCGCCTACTGGCTGGGGCTGCGCGACGCCTGGTTGGCGGGGGCGCTCCTGGCGGCGCTGGGGGCGCTGCTCTCCCTGTTGCGCGAGTCCGGGCGGGCGTCAGGAAGCGCCCGCGGCGCCGGCGAGGAGGAGACGGAGCGCCTGGAGCGGCACCCCGGCCAGCCGCTGGCAGGCGGGGAGACGGCGCCGTAGCCCGGCGGCCGGCGGGCGCCGGGCGCGCGACGCCCATGCGAGAGGAGGCGGGATGCGGTTGGCGGCGAGATCGTCGGCCGGCCTCCGGCTGGAGGTCGGCGGCGGGCGCGGCACGGCGGGCGGGCTCCTGGAGCTGGAGGCACCGGCGCCCTACCTGCTGCGTCTCCGCTGGAGGCGCGAGCCGGGAGATCCGCGCGAGCCGCTCCTGGACGGGCGCCCGGTCTGGCTCGACCCGGGCTTCCGGGGGCGCGGGCGGCTCCGCCGCCTGCCCGGCGGGGAGGGAGGGTCCCGGCTGAGCACGGGCGAGCTCCGCCTGGAGCTCTGGCCCGAGCCCTTCGGCCTGCGGGTCGTCGACCGCGCCGGCCGGCTGGTGGCCGACTTCCCGCCCGGCGCCCTGGAGGAGGCGGAGGGCGAGCTGCGCCTGCGGATGCGCGCGCTGCCCGGGGAGCGGTACGCGGGCCTCGGGGAGAAGGTCGGCTTCCTCGACCACCGCGGGAAGCGGCTCGAGGAGTGGTGCCGGGACGTGCTGCCGCACCTTCCCGACACCGACCCGCTCTACCAGGCGATCCCCTTCCTGATGGTGCTGCGGCCCGTGGGGGTGGAGGCGGCGCGGAGCGTCGGCCTCTTCCTGGCCAGTACCTGGCGGACGAGCTTCGACCTGGCCGCGCGCGACCCCGAGGCGGTCCGGCTGGGCGTCGACGCGCGGGCGGGCGGGCTGGAGCTCTGGCTGGTGGCCGGCCCCGAGCCGGCCAGGGTGCTGGAGCGGTACAGCGAGCTGACCGGGCGGATGCCGCTGCCGCCGCTCTGGGCGCTGGGCTACCACCAGTCGCGCTACAGCTACGCGTCGGAGGCGGAGGTGCGCGAGCTGGCGGCCGGCTTCCGGCGGCGGGGCATCCCCTGCGACGCCGTCCACCTGGACATCCACTATATGGACGGCTACCGACTCTTCACCTGGGATCCCGAGCGCTTCCCGGAGCCGCGGCGGATGGCCCGGGAGCTGGCCGGAGAGGGCTTCCGCCTGGTGGCCATCGTCGATCCCGGCGTGAAGGAAGAGCCGGGTTACCCCGTCTACGAGCGGGGGCTGGAGCGCGACGCCTTCTGCCGGACGCCGGACGGCGACCTCTACGGCGGCGAGGTCTGGCCGGGCCGGACGGTCTTCCCCGACTTCGCCCGCCCGGAGGTGCGCCGCTGGTGGGCCGAGCTCCACCGCGAGCTGCTGGCGCAGGGCGTGGCCGGCGTCTGGAACGACATGAACGAGCCCGCCGTCTTCGACGGGCCCGGGAAGGGCATGCCCGAGGAAGTGCTCCACCGCGGCGAGGACGGCGCGCAGCTGCCCCACGCCGCCGTCCACAACGCCTACGCGCTCCTGGAGGCGGCGGCGACGCGGCAGGGGATGCTCGAGGCGCGGCCGGAGGAGCGCCCCTTCATCCTGACGCGGGCTGGCTTCGCCGGCATCCAGCGCTATGCGGCGGTCTGGACGGGCGACAACTCCAGCTGGTGGGAGCACCTGCAGATGGCCACGCCCATGCTGCTGGGGCTCTCCCTTTCCGGGGTGCCCTTCGTGGGGACCGACGTGGGGGGCTTCCTGGGGGACGCCTCGCCCGAGCTGTACGCGCGCTGGGTCGAACTGGGCGCCTTCAGCCCCTTCTTCCGCACGCACACCTCGCTGGGGACGCGCCGCCAGGAACCCTGGTCCTTCGGTGAGGAGGTGGAGGCGGTGGCCCGCCGCTACATCCGCCTCCGCTACCGCCTCCTGCCCTACCTCTACTCGCTCTTCCGCCGGGCCGAGCAGATCGGCCTTCCGCCCATGCGCCCCCTCTGGCTCCACTTCCCGGAGGATCCGGGCTCGCACGCCGTCTGGGACCAGTTCCTGCTGGGCGAGGAGCTGCTGGTGGCGCCGGTCGACCGGCCGGGGGCGCGGCGGCGTCCGGTCCACCTGCCGCCCGGCCGCTGGCGGGACGCCTGGAGCGGCCGCTGGCACCGCGGCCCGGCCGACGTGCTGGTCGAGGCGCCGCTGGAGCGGCTGCCGCTCTTCGTCCGCGAGGGCGCCGTCCTGCCCCTGGGGCCGGCCGTGGAGTCGACGGCGCGGCTGGAGGAGCCGGAGGCCGGCCCGCTGGAGTTCCACGCCTTTCTGCCTCCACGGCGGGCGGCGCGGCGGCGGGGGGCGCCGCCCGGCCGGGCGCGGTCGGAGGGCGCGAGCGGGCGGCCGGTGGCCGAGCTGCGGCCGCCGCTCTACGAGGATGACGGTCGCTCTTTCGCCTACCGGCGCGGCGAGTGGCGGGAGAGTCGCCTGCGCCTCTTCGCCGGGGAGGAGGGGCTGCGGGTGCACGTCGAATCGGAGGGGGGCTACCGCTCGCCGCGGCGCGAGCGCCGGCTCATCCTCCACGGCGTCGCCGCCTGCCTGGGGGCGCCCCCGGAGGTGCGGCACGGCTGGCGCTACGAGGAGGGGGGCGACCGGCTCGTACTGCCGCTTCCCCCGGCTCCGGGGGCGGGGGAGGCCGAACGGTGGGAGGAGGAGGTGCGGGCGTGGCGCGCGTCGAGCTGAGGAACGTCTCCAAGCGCTTCGGCGCCGTGGAGGCGGTGCGCGGGGTCGACCTGCGCGTGGCGGACGGCGAGTTCATGGTCCTGGTGGGCCCCTCGGGCTGCGGCAAGTCGACGCTCCTGCGCATGATCGCCGGCCTGGAGGAGGTCAGCGAGGGCGAGATCTGGATCGGCGAGCGCATGGTCAACGAGCTGCCGCCCAAGGACCGGGACGTGGCCATGGTCTTCCAGAACTACGCCCTCTACCCGCATATGAACGTTTACGAGAACATGGCCTTCGGCCTGCGCATGCGCCGCGTGCCCCGCGCGGAGATCGACCGCCGCGTCCGCCAGGTGGCCGAAAGCCTCGGCCTGGGCGAGCTGCTCCAGAGGCGTCCGCGCGAGCTCTCGGGCGGGCAGCGGCAGCGGGTGGCGCTGGGGCGCGCCATCGTGCGCGAGCCGCAGGTCTTTCTGATGGACGAGCCGCTCTCCAACCTGGACGCCCAGCTGCGCGTCCAGACGCGGACGGAGCTGATCCGCCTCCACCAGCGGCTGGGGACGACGACCATCTACGTCACCCACGACCAGGTGGAGGCGATGACCATGGGCAACCGCATCGCCGTCCTCCACGCCGGCCGGGTGCAGCAGGTGGCGACGCCCGTGGAGCTCTACGACCACCCCGCCAACATGTTCGTGGCAGGCTTCATCGGCTCGCCGCAGATGAACTTCGTCCGCGGCCGGATCGAACGCGACGACCAGGGCGTCCGCTTCCGCTCCGCCGGCCTGGACGTCCGGCTGCCTGCGCGGCTGGCCGAGGTGGCGGCGGCCCGCGCGGGCGGCGAGGCGGTGCTGGGGGTCCGCCCCGAGCACGTGCTCACCGAGCCGGAGCGGGTGGCGGTCCTGGAGGAGACCGCCTTCCAGGCGCTGGTGGAGGTGGTCGAGCCGCTGGGCGCCGAGAGCTACCTCCATCTGACGGCCGGCGAGGACCGCCTCACCGTGCGCACCGCGCCCGACCTCTCCCACCGCGTGGGCGAGCGGCTGCGCGTGGCGCTCGACCCCGAGCGGCTCCACCTCTTCGATCCGGACTCGCAGGAGGCTCTGCTTTCGCCGCAGCTCAGCGCCGCCTAGGAGGCGCGGCGGGCGCCGGACCGCCCCCTGCGGCGACAGGGAGCCCCGCCCGCCCGCGTCGAATCCTCCCGCAGAGAGGGGATGAGGCGCGTGGCGGCAGCCTTCCCGCGGCGGATGGCGCACGCCCTCCTGGCGCTCCTCCTGCTCCTGCCCGCCGCCTGCGACGCGGCTGCGAGCGGCGGGACGGCCGGCGCCCCGATGCGGCCGCCCGCCACCCGGACCCGGTCGGCCGCCGCCCACACCCCGCCGGCCTCCGCCACGCCGGCCGCCCAGGCGGCGGAGGGAGCCGCGCCCGCCACCCGGCCGTCCGTGCCTCCGCCCGGCCTGCCGCCGCTGGTCCAGCCGGACGCCCGGCATCCGCTGACGGTGCTGGTCGTGGGCGACTCGCTGGGCATGGACCTGGGCTACGGCCTGCGGGCCGTGATCGGCGGGGCGGCCGGCGTCCGCCTGGTGCTGCGCGCGGTGGGCTCCTCCGGCCTGGCCAACCGGGCCTACTACGACTGGGAGGCGGCGCTCGGCCGCGAGCTGGCGGCGGTGCGGCCGCAGCTGGTGGTGGCACTCTTCGGGGGCAACGACGCCGTCAGCTTCGTCCAGGACGGCCGCCTCGCGCGCTTCGGCAGCGACCTCTGGCGCTCGCTCTACGGCGCGCGGGTGGCCGCGCTGATGCGCGAGGCCACCCGGGCGGGGGCGCACGTGGTCTGGGTGGGGCTTCCTGTCATGGCGCCCGGCGCCATCCTCTCCAACGCCGCCATGCAGGAGCTGAACGCCGTCTACCGGAGCCAGGCGGCCGCCCACCCCGGCGTCCTCTACGTCTCCACCTGGGAGCTCTTCCAGGCGCCCTCGGGGGGCTATACGCGCTACCTGCGCGACGCCTCCGGACGTCTCCAGGACGTGCGCGCGCCCGACGGGGTGCACGTCGCCACCCCGGCCGGCAACGCGCTCCTCGCATCGGCGGTGGTGGCGGCGCTGGATCGGAGCGAGGGGCTCCGCCTCTGCCCGGCGCCCAGCCCCTACTGGCACTGGGCGCAGTTCGACTGCCCGGCGCCCGCGCCCGTCCGGCCGGCGCCCTGAGGGCGGAGCGGCCGGGCGGGCCCTTCCCCCGGGCCTCCGCCGCCGCTTACCCTGGAGAGGCGGAGGGGGGAGGGCATGCCGGGTGCAGGGAGCGGCGCGGAGCAGCCGCGGCTGATCGCGGTCCGCATCGACCCCAAGGGACGCATCATCCTCCCGCCCGTGGCGCGCCAGGCGCTCCGGGTGAAGCCGAACCAGTCGGTCTTTCTGCTGGTCCGGGAGGGGAGCGTCGTCCTGGGCACCGACCCCGAGCGGCTGAAGGCGCTGGGATGAGGCGGGACGGCTGGACCGGCCGCCGCGGCTGGGGTACCATGCCCCGGTGATCCCGATGCGCGAGGGGTGAGCCCGACGGCGGGCAAGCGAGTGGTCTCGGTCAGCCTGGGCTCCAGCCGGCGGGACCATTCCGCCGTGCTGGAGCTCCTGGGCGAGCGCGTCGAGGTGAGCCGGCGGGGCTTCGACGGCGACGTGGAGGCCGCCGAGCGGGCCGTGGCCGAGCTGGACGGGCGGGTGGACGCCATCGGCCTGGGCGGCCTGGACGTCTACCTCTACATCGCCGGCGACCGCTACGTGATCGCCGACGGCGAGCGGCTCCTGAAGGCGGCCCGGCGGACGCCGGTGGTGGACGGCTCGGGCCTGAAGCGGACGCTGGAGCCGCGCGCGGTCCGCTGGCTGGCCGCGCACGGCCCGCTGCCCCTGGCCGGCCTGCGCGTGCTGATGGTCTCCGCGCTCGATCGCTACGGCATGGCGGTGGCGCTGGAAGAGGCCGGCTGCCGGGTGGTCTACGGCGACCTGATGTTCGGGGCCGGCATCCCCTACCCCATCCGCTCGCTGGAGGAGCTGCGCACGATGGCGCGGCGGCTCGCCCGGGAGATGGTCAAGCTGCCCGTGCGCATGCTCTACCCCACGGGCGAGAGGCAGGAAGCGGCGCCGGAGGCGCGCTTCCCCGAGGCATACGCCGAGGCCGACCTGATCGCGGGCGACTTCCACTACATCCGGCGGCACTTGCCCGAGCGGCTGGAGGGGAAGGCCGTCCTGACCAACACCACCACCTCCGCCGACCGCGAGGAGCTCCGCCGGCGGGGGGTGCGCTGGCTCTTCACCACCACCCCGCTGGTGGGCGGTCGCTCCTTCGGTACCAACGTGCTGGAGGCGGCGCTGGTGGCCGCCGCCGGCCGGCGCCCGGAGGAGCTGGCCGAGGCGGATTACGAAGAGTTCCTGGACCGGATCGGCTACCGCCCGACGGTGCTCGATCTGGCCGCCCAGGGGGAGGGGGCGGAGGTCGATGGTGGGCGCCGATGAGATGGCGGGCATCCTGGAGGAGTTCGCCGGGCGCTTCAACGCCAACCCGCAGCTGGTGCAGATGGCTTCCGGATGGGAGCGGAACCTCGTGGTCCGCGCCACCGACGCCGGCTGGCGGCTGGGGCTGGAGGTGGCGGGCGGGAGGGTCCGCCTCCTGGGGGACGGCGCGACCGCCGCCGCGCAGATCGTGCTGGAGGCGGAGAGCGAGACGCTGGCGGCCATCTTCCGCGGCGAGCTCTCGCCCACCGACCCCTATCTGGACGGGAGCCTGATCGTCCGCTCCAGCGAGGCCGACATGATGAAGCTGGACGTCTTCACCCTGATGGTCTGGGGGGAGTAGCGGTGGCCGGCTTCTCGGCGGCCCGCGGAGAGGCGGCCGGCGAGCCGGCGCTCCGCCGCGTCCTCCGCCTGCGGACCGTGGTGAGCAGCTCGGCCGGCATCACCTTCGCCACCTCCTCCTTCATCGCGGCGGCGCAGGTGGCCGCCTCGGTCGGCGGTGACGCGGCGGGCTGGCCGGTCCTGCTGGCGGGCGCCCTCACCTTCCTGGTGGCGCAGAGCTTCGCCGAGCTGAACGGCATGATGCCCTCCGCCGCCGCCATCCGGCTCTACTTCCGGCGCGCCTTCCGCGACGACCTGGCGCTGGCGCTGAGCACGCTCTACATGTTCGTCATGATCCTGGTCCTGGCCGCCGAGGCCTACGTGCTGGCGGAGTCGCTGCGCGTGGTCCTGCCCGGCGTGCCGGCGGCGGTCTGGATCGTGGGCCTCCTCCTGGTGGCGCTGGCGGCCAACGTCCGCGGGCTGGAGATCGCCGGCGGCCTCCAGGACGCCATCACCTACGGCCTGGTCCTCTCGCTCTTCGCGCTGGCGGTGCTGGCGCTGGGCCGCGTCCACTTCGCCCTGCCGGGCCTGCTCCACCCCGGCGGCGCGGCCCGGCTCGCGCAGGGGACGGCGCTGGGCGTCTTTCTCTTCGTCGGCTTCGAGTGGGTGACGCCGCTGGCCGAGGAAGTGACCGACGACGCGCTGATCGCGCGCGGCATGAGCCTGGCGGTGCTGCTCCTCGCCCTGGTCTACGCGGCCGTCACCACCGCCATGGGGCACTTCCTCGACGCGGCCGAGCTGGCCGCGCCGGCGCCGCAGATGCGTTTCGCCCTCAAGGCGCTGGGCGGCCTGGGCGGCCTCTGGATGGTGGCCGTCTCGCTGGCGGCCACGGGCAGCACCTTCAACGCCGGCCTGACGGCCGCCTCGCGCTTCCTCTACGCCACGGCGCGCGAGGGCTCGCTCCCGGGCTGGCTGGCCGCCGTCCACCCGCGCTACTTCACGCCGCGCAACGCCCTCCTCCTCCTCTTCGCCCTGGTGCTGGTCGCCTCGCTGCTGGTCACCGCCACCGCCGGCTTCGCGGCCATCGTGGACACGGCGGCGGCGCTAGAGGGCGTCGTCTACGCCCTCGCCTCCCTGGCGGTCATCCGGCTCAGGCGGAAGGAGCCGGAGACGCGCCGGCCCTACCGCGCCTGGGGCGTCCCCTGGCTTCCGGCGCTGACCGGCCTGCTCTTCGCCGGCCTCGGGGTAGTGGCGGCGCTGACCGCCGGCTGGCCCGCCCTTCTCATCCTGGGCGGCGGCTTCGCCCTCAGCGGGTGGTACGCAGGCCGCCTGGCGCCGCGCCTGCGCGAGGCGGCCCGCCAGCGGCGGGCGCGGGCGCGGGCGGCGCGGGAGCTGCCGCGCTAGGCGGCGGCGGTCGGGGTCGGCCGCCGCCGGGCGGGCCGCCGGGTCGCCTCCGTCCCCGGGCCGGGGTCAGGCGGGCAGGAGGAGGCCGGGGAAGAGCCCCTGCAGGAGAAGGAGCAGGTCGATGCCCACCAGGAGGGCGGCGCCGGCGTAGGCCAGGAGGTTCTGCCAGGCGCCGTTGACGTGGGCGCCCATCACCGCGCGGTCGTTGACCAGGATGAGCATGAAGACCAGAACCAGCGGCAGGACGATGCCGTTGACCAGCTGCGAGACCAGCATCACCTCGATCAGGTTGAGGCCCGGCCAGAGGACGGCCAGCGCCCCCAGCACGATGAAGGCGGTGTAGAGCCCGAGAAAGGCGGGCGCCTCGCGGAAGCGGCGCCCGACGCGCGACTCCCAGCCGAAGGCCTCGGCCACGACGTGGGCGGTGGAGAGCGGCACCACCGAGGCGGAGAGCGCGGCCGCATTGAGCAGGCCGACCGCGAAGAGGAGCGAGGCGTAGCGGCCGGCCAGCGGCGCCAGCGCCTGCGCCGCCTGGGCGGCCGTCTCGATGCGGATGCCGGCCGGGTAGAGGACAGCCGCGCAGGCGACGATCATGAAGAGGGAACCGGGGACGAAGTTGGTCATGAAGGAGCCCAGATAGGTGTCGGCGCGCGCCGCCGGGTAGTCCTCCCACGTCAGCCCCTTGTCGATGGTCAGCGCCTGCTGGTAGAAGATCATCCACGGCGCGATGGTGGTACCCACCGCGGTCATGAGCAGGTTGACGTACTCCGGATCCGCCTGCAGCACCGGGTGGACGAGGCTCCGCAGCACCAGCCCCCAGTCCGGCCGGGCCAGCCAGGCCGAGGCCGGGTAGGCGAAGTAGAGGAGGGTCAACGCCAGCATGACCCGCTCGACGAAGCGGTAGCTGCCGCGGACCACCAGCCACCAGACCAGGGCGGCCACCAGCGCCACCGCCAACGCCGCGGGGAGGCCGAGCAGCTGGCCCGCCGCGGCCACGCCGGCGAACTCGGAGAGGATGTTGCCGAAGTTGGTCAGCACCAGGAGCGCCATCACCAGGACGGTGACGCGCAGGCCGAAGCGCTCGCGGATCAGGTCGCCCAGGCCCTTGCCGGTGGCGAGGCCCATGCGCGCCGACATCTCCTGGACCACCGCCAGGAGGAGCGTCATGGGGATGAGCGTCCAGAGCATACGGTAGCCGTAGCGGGCGCCCATCACCGAGTAGGTGGTGATGCCGCCCGGATCGTTGTCCACGTTCATGGTGATGATGCCGGGGCCCATCACCGCGAGGAAGGCGAGGAGCCGGCCCCCGAAGCGCGACCACCGCCCCACCGCGCTCACCCCCATCCGGTCAGGGATTCTGCCCCGGGACCGGCGGGGAGGGCGGGGTCAGCCCCCGATCCCGCCCGCGAGAGAGGCGTGGAGAGCCCGCTCCGTCGCCGGTCCCTGCGGCTGCTGCGCCTCCGAGCCGGCGGCCGATCCTGCCGGCCGCCTTCGTCGACTGGGACCGCCGTCCACGGCTCTCCACCTCCCCACAGGCAAGGAAGCAAAGAAACGGAGACCCGCGCTGCGGGCGGCGAGCAGGTCTCCGTCTTCATGCGGCGCGCCGATGATAGGACGCCGCTTCTCGCCTTGTCAATCCGAGGCGGCTGCGGAGGCCTCTCCGGAATCGGCCGGTCCCGTCCCCGGCCGGAAGGCGGGGGCCAGCCGCTCCCACCCGGCGGGCAGGACCTCCCCCTCCAGGTCGAGCGCCGCCATCTCCCCGGTGAGGGCGGAGAGGAGGATGCCGTTCCGGAAGTGGCCGGCGGCCACGTAGAGTCCCTCCACGCCGGGCCAGAAGCCCACGACGGGGAGCGGCCGGGAGAGCTTCGGCCGCAGGCCCGCCCAGGCGTCCAGCGGCCGGGCCGAAGCCAGCGCCGGGACCAGCTCCAGAGCGGCCCGCGCCAGCCGCTGGAGGACGTCGAGGCGCGTCACCGGGGACCACTCGCCCGCCTCCTCCACGGAGCCGACCAGGAGCCGCCCGCCGGCCTTGGGCACGAGGTAGCCGGAGGAGGCGAAGACCGTCCGCCGCGGCGCCGTGCCGGGCTCCGGCCGGAGGGCGAGGATCTGGCCGCGGACCGGGTGGAGGCCCAGCTCCTCGCCCAGCGGGGGCCAGAGGCGCGCCGCCGCGTGGCCCGCCGCCAGGACGACCGCGCCGGCCGGCTGGCGGCGACCGTCGGCGAGGAGGACGCCTTCTACGCGCGACTCCCGCAGGAGGAGGCCGGCGACCGGCGTGCCCTCGGCCAGGCGCGCGCCCTGGCGGGCGGCCGCCTCGGCGTAGGCCCGGGTCAGGTCGGCCGCCTCCAGCTGGCTGTCGTCGGGGAAGAAGGCGGCGCCGGCGAGGGAGGGCGAGAGGCCCGGCTCCAGCTCGCGCAAGGCGGGGGCGTCGAGCCAGTCGGCGCGGGCGCCGGCGGCCGACTGCCAGGCCACCCGTCCCTTCAGTTCGGCCGCCTCGGCCTCGGAGGCCGCGACGCGCAGGAGGCCGGCGGCGACGAAGCCGAGCCGGCGGCCGCTCGCCTCCTCCAGCTCGTCGCGCCACCCCAGGAGGAGACGGCGCGAGAGGAGGCCGGCTTCGAACATGGGCCCGGGCTCGGCCTGCTCGGCCTGCGCCGCCAGCATGCCGGCCGCCGCGCCGGAGGCGCCGGAGGCGAGCGAGGCGGCCTCGAGCAGCGCCACCCGCCGGCCGCGGCGGGCGAGCCGCCAGGCGACGGCGGCGCCGAGGACGCCGCCGCCGACGATCAGCACCTCAGGTGCCGGCTCGAAGGGTGCGGGGCGGCTCATCGGGCCGCACCCCGCAGGGTGGCGGGCCGGCCCTCCGGTGTGGGGAGCCCCTCGGTGGGGCTGGAGGGGACCGCTTCCTCCCGGAGCGGCATGCGACCGGCGAGGAAGGCGCGCCGCCCGGCCTCCACCGCCAGGCGGAAGGCGGCCGCCATGGCCGGCGGGTCGCCGGCGTAGGCGATGGCGCTGTTGACCAGCACGGCGTCGGCGCCCATCTCTAGCGCGCGCGCCGCCTCCGAGGGGACGCCCAGGCCGGCGTCGATGACCACGGGCACCTGGACGCGCTCGATGATGCGCCGCAGGCCCGCCCAGTCCTGGAAGCCGCGCCCGGTGCCGATGGGGGAGGCCAGGGGCATGACGGCGGCGGCGCCGGCCTCCTCCAGGCGGAGGGCGCCCACCAGGTCGGGGCTGGTGTAGGCGAGGACGACGAAGCCCTGGCGGACCAGCTCGCGCGTCGCCTCCACGGTGGCCGTCACGTCGGGCCAGAGCGTCCGCTCGTCGCCCACGATCTCCAGCTTGATCCACTCGGTGCCCGTCGCCGCCCGCGCCAGCTCGGCCATGTGGACGGCCTGGGCGACAGTGGTGGAGCCGGCCGTGTTGGGCAGGAGCCTGTGGCGGCCCGGGTCGACGGCATCCAGGAGGCCGCGCCCGCCGGACTCCAGCTCCATGGCGCGGACGGCGACGGTGACCAGGCCGGGCTCGGCCGCCTCCAGCGCGCGGCGCATCGTCTCCTCATCCGGGTACTTGCCGGTGCCGACGAAGAGCCGGCTGCGAAGCCGCACGCCGGCGATGGCCAGGTGGTCGTCGCCTTCGCCGGCGCCGCCGGCCACGGCGCGGACCAGCTCGAGCCGGTCGCCGTCGCGCAGCGGGGGGTTCTCGCCGGGACGGAGGACGCGCCCGTTGAGCGCTACCGCCAGGCCGGCGCGCGGGATCTCCCGGGCGACGAGGAAGTCCTCCAGACAGAGGCCGTCGGCGGCCTCCACGAGCTTGCCGTTCACCTCGAGTCGCAAGCCTCTCACCTCCCGCGCGGGATCGCGGCGCGGCGAGCGTCGGCGGCGGAGCCGGCCGGGTCGGCCGGGGCGGCGGGGAGGAGGAAGCGCGGCCGGGAGCGGGCGCGCTCCAGCGCCTCCAGCAGCCGGCGGGCGGCCGCGGCCGGGTCGGGCGCCTCGAGGACGGCGCCGATGGCGGCCACGCCGGCTGCGCCGGTGGCCAGCACCGCCTCCGCGTTGGCGGGCGTGATGCCGCCGATGGCCAGTACGGGGCGGCGGACCGCCTCCACCACCGCGGCCAGGGCCTCCAGCCCCTGTCCCTGCCGGCCGGGGTGGGAGCGGGTGGGGAAGACGGGGCCGAAGGTGACGTAGTCGGCGCCGGCCTCGGCCGCCTCCAACGCCTCCCCGAGCGAGTGGACGCTGGCGCCGAGCAGCATCCCCGCCGGCAGGAAGCGCCGCACCGCCGCCACCGGGAGGCTCTTCCTGGCCAGGTGGACGCCCGCCGCTCCCAGCGCCATGGCCACGTCGGCGCGGTCGTTGACGATCAGCGCCGCGGCGCGCGTGCGCGGGTCCTCCTGGAGCGCCCGCCCGAAGGCGTAGAGCGCCTCCGCGGGCGCCGTCTTCTCGCGGATCTGGATCCAGCGCACCCCCGCCTCCACGGCCGCGCCCAGGGCGGCCATCAGGTCGCCCGCGCTCCGCTGGCGGTCGGTGATCAGGTGGAAGACCGCTCCCGGCACCCTCCCGACCCCCAAGCAAAAAGCCACCGGCCCCGTACCCGGGGCGCGGTGGCAGTCCACTCTCTGCCCTCCACTGGCCGTCTCGCCGCGATACCGCTTGTGCCCCGAATCTTACCGCCGCAGGGCGGGCGCCGGCAACGGGCGGCCGCGCCGGCGGCGCGCTATGCTGGCCGGGGAGGAAGCCCCGCGGGGAGGGGGACCGCCCCTAGGGAGCCCGGCCCAGGAGGGAAGGCCATGGCCTCGCGCACCGGTACCGCCGACCTGCCGCTCCACGGCGGCCACTGCCCGCCCTGGCTCTTCGAGCGCATGGTCCGGCTCTCCGGGGCGCTGCTGGAGGCGGTCGTCCTGGAGTACGGCCCCCGCGAGGTGCTGCGGCGCTTCGCCGATCCCTTCTGGTTCCAGGCCTTCGGCGCGCTCCTGGGCTTCGACTGGCACTCCTCGGGGCTGACCACCACCGTCACCGGCGCCGTCAAGCTGGCCCTGGCCCGGCGGGAGGGCGAGCTGGGCCTCTTCGTCGCCGGCGGCAAGGGCGCCGTCTCCCGGCGCACGCCGGCCGAGATCGAGGCGGCGGCCGAGCGCCACGCCCTGGCGCTGGATCCCGGACAGCTGGCGGCGGCCAGCCGCCTGGCCGCCAAGGTGGACTCGGCGGCGCTGCAGGACGGCTTCGAGCTCTACCACCACGCCTTTCTCTTCACGGCCGACGGCGCCTGGGCCGTGGTCCAGCAGGGGATGGAGCCGCAGGGCGGCTGGGCCCGGCGCTACCACTGGCTGGGCGAAGGGATGGAAAGCTTCGTCGAGGAGCCGCACAGCGCGGTCTGCTCCGACCGGCGCGGCCCCGCCCTCAACCTGGTAGACCGGGGCAGCCGGGCCATGCGCGCCACGCTGGCCGAGATGGTGCGCGAGGAGCGGCCGGAGCGGATCGTGCGCGACTACCGGCGCCTGCTGGAGTGGCTCGACTCGACGCCCGGACGGCAGGCGCTGCGCGCCGCGCGGCGGGGGCCGGCGGGGCCGCGCGCCGGCGCCCCCGCGGCGGCCGTGGCCGGTCAACTCAGCCTGCTGGCTGCGGCGGAGGAAGCGTCCGAAGGCGGGCGGGAGGCCGCCGCCGGCGCGGCGCCCGGGGGCGGAGGCGGCGGCGCTCCCGCCGCCCTGGCCCGCTACCTGCGCCTGCCCGCCGCGCACGAGGTGCCCGACGCCGACCGCCTGGAGCGGGTGCTGCGGCAGCTCTACGCGCGGCACATCCCCGACTTCGAGTCGCTCCTCGGCCTCCCGGGGGTGGGGGCGCAGACCGTGCGCGCGCTCAGCATGGTGGCCGAGGTGGTGCACGGCGTGCCGGCGAGCTTCCGCGACCCGGTCCGCTACAGCTTCGCCCACGGCGGCAAGGACGGCCATCCCTACCCGGTGGACCGGGCGACCTACGACCGCTCCGTGCGCATGCTGGAGGAGGCGGTGGAGCGGGCGCGCCTCGGCGACCGGGCCAAGCTGGAGGCGCTGGGACGGCTGGCCCGCCTGGCGGGAGGGGGCTGAGGGGGCGCCCCCGGGACGGGGAGGGCAGCCCTCAGCCGCCCCGGAGGCGGTCGCGCAGGGGCGGGGCGACCGGGCCCGCGCGCAGGAGGGTGATGCGCACGTCGGGCTGGAGCCGGACCCGCCCGAGCGGGGCCGGCCAGGTAGCGCGCAGGGCGCGCCAGGCGGCCGGATCCTGGCTGGCGACGACGCGCCCGAAGGCGGCGCCGTCGGCCCCCAGGCGCTGCAGCGCCGCCAGTGCCGTGCGCGCCTCGGCGGCGATCCTGGCGTCTACTTCCTCCTCCAGCCGCCTGGCCACGCTCGGGTGGGCGGGGTCGACCGAGCCGGAGACCTCGGAGACCGTCATCTCGCCGCGGACGCGCAGGCGCAGGAGGAAGGGCTCACCCGGCGCGGCCAGCGCGAGCTGCGAGCGGGCGCGCAGGATCTGGAGGCTGACGCTTCCGGCGCCCGCAGGAGCGGCCACGGTGAAGCGGACGGTCTCCAACGCGTTCCTGAGCCAAAGCAGGCCTTGCGCCTCGTCGGGGCCCAGCCAGCCGGCCAGGCGGTCGCCGCGGAAGAGGGCGACGCTTTCCAGCCGCGGCCGCGGGCGGCCCCCTTCCTCCGTCACCGTCACCCCGTCGGCCACGGCGTCGAGGCCGCGCTCGAGGAGGCTCTCCTCCAGGTTCCAGAGCCGCGTCCCCACGCCCACGCGCTGGCGGAGCTCCCGGCTCAGCTCGTCGGCGCCCGTCTCCTCCAGCGAACCCCCGGCTGCGAGCACCTGCTCCACCGGCTTTCGGGCCGCCAGCACGTAGGCGGTCAGGCGCATGGCCGGCTGCCGGTCGAGGAAGTCCAGCGCCTCGCCGACCCCGTGCTGCAGGAGGCCGGCGCCGAAGAGCACCACGCTGGTCTCCCCCCAGAAGAGGCGGCGCGGAAAGCCGGACTGGATGGCCTGCAGAGCGTCGGCGAAGGTGGGGGCGACGGCGCTCAGGAGCAGTGTGGAGCCGCCGGCGGCTCCTCCCGAGCGGCCGTCTCCGAGGCTCAGGCCGCCGCCCCCTCCGCCGCCGCCCCCGCCGCCTCCGCCTGCCTGGCCGGCCAGCGTGGCGGGGCGGGCCACCTGGAGGGCGAGCAGGAGGCGGCCGTCGGGCCTTCGATCGAAGCCCGCCGCCAGGATGATGCCCAGCCGGTTGACTTCCACAGCGCCGCAGCCCGGGGCGGCGAGGAGGAGAAGGGCCAGGGCGGCCGCCAGCGCCGCCCGCCCCGGCCTCACCCGCCCGCGGCCGGGCCCTGCCCGCGCGCGGGCCTGGCGGCCGCCACCCTCCTTCCCAGGAGGAGGATGAGGAGCGGCGTGCCCAGGGCGACGCCCAGCGTCAGCGGCGGGAAGAGACCGCGCAGGTAGGCGAGCATGGAGGCCTCGCCGCGCAGGGTGGCCAGGGCGATGACCGCCGAGGCCGCGCCCACCCAGGGCACCAGCGGCCGGTGGTCGTCGAGCCCGAGCCAGTCGGCCCAGCCGCTGACGGTGACGTAGAAGAAGACCATGAACTTGACGAACATGCCGCCGGTCCAGAGGGCGGTGGTGATGACGTCGAAGCGCGGCAGGAACTCGCCCAGCTCCACCAGCGTGCCCAGCGAGTAGAAGGGGAACATGAGCCGCCCCGCCAGGAGGCCCCAGACCCCCAGCGTGCCCACGCCCATCAGGAAGAGGGCCAGGGTGACGGCCAGCCAGCCCGCCAGCGAGACGCGCGCCAGACGGTCCACCTTGGCCAGGTGCGGCTGGATCTGACCGAGCATCACCAGCTCGGCGTACCAGGCGGCCGGCACCAGGCTGGCCCGCACCACCGGCAGCGGCCCGTCCAGCAGGACGGGCTGCAGGTTGCGGAAGCTGAACTCGGGCAGGGTGAGGAGCAGGATGAGGCCGCTGATCACCGCCATGGGCGGGATGAGGAGCTCGGCCATGCGGCCCACGGTCTCGACCCCCAGGTAGACGGCGTACGCCCCCACCATCAGGCCCGGCAGCAGGATGAGCGCCTTGGGCGCCAGCGGCAGGAGCGTCGTCCCGATGAACTGGGCGAACTCGTTGGTCAGGACGCCGGTGGAGTGCGTCAGCCAGAGAAGGAACGGCAAAGGGACCAGCTGCCGGAGGACCGGCG
>JAIMAT010000024.1 GCA_023511835.1 Bacillota bacterium
CTGCTCAAGACGTTCCAGGACCTGCACGCCTTCTCGGACTCCATGGACGTCTGCAAGTTCTCCGCCTTCGCCGAGAGAGCGGAGAACTACGCCCGGCAGTTCTCGGCCGTGACGGGCTGGTCCATCACCGCCGAGGACGTGATGCGCATCGGCGAGCGGATCTACAACCTGGAGCGGTACTACAACAACCTGGCCGGTTTCACCGGCAAGGACGACACGCTGCCGCGCCGCTTCCTGGAGGAGCCGGCGGCGGGCGGGAGCGAGGGCTCGGTCGTCCACCTGGCGGAGATGCTCCGGGAGTACTACGCGCTCCGCGGCTGGGAGGACGGCGTCGTCCCCGAGGCCAAGCTGCGCGAGCTGGGCATCGAGCCGCCGGCGAAGGAGCGCCTGGAGGGGCGGACCCGGGCCGCGTAAGCCGCGCGCGCCACCCGCCGCGGGGTCGCCGCAGGCCGGGCCGGCGCGGGTGCGCTGCGGGCCCGCCGGGACGAGGAGGAGAAGGGAAGCCGCCCCGGCCGGGGCGGCTTCCTGCCGCAGCGGGCGGGAGGAGCCGGGCGGCGGGAGGAGGCGAGAGGATGCAGCTCTTCGAGGTGCGGAGCGTGGCCGAGGTGCTGGCGCTCATCGAGCGGGAGTTCGCGCCGCTCGAGCGCGAGGCCGAGCGCGTGCCGCTGGAGGAGGCGGCCGGGCGCGTGCTGGCGGAGGAGCTGGCCGCGCCCGAGAACGTGCCGGGCTTCGACCGCTCCACCGTCGACGGCTACGCCGTGCGGGCGGCCGAGACCACGGGGGCCTCGGAGTCGCTCCCCGCCATGCTGAAGCTGGCGGGCGCCGTGGCCATGGGCCGCGCCGCGGAGCGGCCGCTGGGCCCGGGGGAGGCCGTCTACGTCCCCACCGGCGCCATGCTGCCGCCGGGCGCCGACGCCGTGGCGATGATCGAGCACGTGGAGGAGCTGGACGACCTGGTCAACGTCCTGCGCCCGGTGGCGCCCGGGGAGAACGTGATCCGGCGCGACGAGGACCTGCGCGCCGGCGAGCCGCTCCTGCCCCCCGGCCACCGCCTGCGCGTCCAGGACCTGGCCGCGCTGGCCGCCGCAGGGCGGAGCGAGGTGCCCGTCCGCCCGCGCCTCGGCGTCGCCGTCCTCTCCACGGGGGACGAGGTGCGGCCGGCGACAAGCCCGCACCTGGAGCCGGGGGAGGTGCGCGACGTCAACGGCGTCACCCTGTCCGCCGCCGCCCGGGCGGACGGCGCCCGGGTCCGCTACGCCGGCATCGTCCCCGACGACGAGGCCGAGCTGGCGCGCAGGGCCGCCGCGCTGCTGGCCGAGAACGACGTGCTGCTCCTGTCGGGGGGAAGCTCGGTGGGCACCAAGGACATGACCGAGCGCGTCATCGCCGGCCTGGGCCGGCCGGGCGTCCTGGTCCACGGGGTCGCCCTCCACCCCGGCAAGCCTGCGCTCCTGGCCCGGATCGGCGAGAAGGCGGTGGTGGGGCTTCCCGGCCACCCGGTCTCGGCCCTGCTCATCTACCACCTCTTCGTGCGGCCTATTCTGGCGCGCCTGGACGGGGAGCGGCCGCGTCCGCCGAGGCCGCTCTGGCGGGCCCGGCTGGCGCGGAACCTGGCCTCGCACCCCGGCGAGAGCACCTACGTGCGCATCCGGCTGGTGGAGCGGGAGGGCGAACTCTGGGCGGAGCCGGTCTTCGGCAAGTCGGGGCTCGTGGGCACGCTGCTGGAGGCGGACGGCTTCCTGGCCATCCCCCCCGAGCGGGAGGGGTTCCGCCAGGGCGAGACGGTGGAGGTCTTCCCCCTGGTCTGAGCGGCCGGGAGGGGCGCCGAGCGGGAGGCGATACGGATGACCAAGAAGCGCGAACGGACGCTCTACCTGCAGGACGTCCCCCTGGAGGAGGCGCGCCGGCGATGGCTGGAGGCGGTCTCCCTGCCCGCCCGGGTGGAGGAGGTCCCCACCGCCGAGGCCGCCGGGCGCGTGACGGCGGCCCCGGTCTTCGCCCGCCTCTCCTCGCCGGCCTATCCCTCCGCGGCCATGGACGGGATCGCCGTCCGCGCCGCCGACACCTTCGAGGCGCGCGAAACCCGGCCGGTCCGGCTCCGCCGGGAGGAGCAGTTCGTCGAGGTGGACACCGGCGATCCGCTGCCCGAGGGCTTCGACGCGGTCATCATGGCCGAGCACCTGCACTGGGTCGACGCCGGGACCGTCGAGATCCTGGAGCCCGCGCGCCCCTGGCAGCACGTCCGTCCCGTCGGCGAGGACGTGATGGCGGCCGAGCTGCTCCTGCCGGACCGGCACCGGCTCCGGCCGGTCGACCTGGGCGCGCTGCTGGCCGGCGGGGTCCTCCGCCTGCCCGTCCTGGCGCGCCCCACCGTCGCCATCCTGCCCACCGGCGACGAGCTGGTGGAACCGAGCGAGCGGGTGGAGCGCGGCCAGATCGTCGAGTTCAACAGCGTCGTCTTCGCCGCCTACCTGCGCGAGTGGGGCGCGGAACCCGTCCGCTTCCCCCCCACCCCGGACGACCCCGAGGCGCTTCGCCGGCGCCTGGAGGAGGCGCTGGAGGGCCACGACCTGGTCCTCCTCAACGCCGGCTCCTCGGCCGGCTCCGAGGACTACTCGGAAGAGGTGCTGGCCTCGCTGGGCGAGGTGCTGGTCCACGGGGTGGCCACCCATCCCGGCAAGCCGGTGCTGCTGGGACGGGCGCGCGGGAAGCCGGTGGTGGGCCTGCCCGGCTACCCGGTCTCCGCCTACCTGGCCCTGGACTGGTTCGTCCGGCCGCTGCTCGCCCGCGCCCTCGGCCAGCCGCTGCCCCGGCGGCCGCGCGTCCGCGCCCTGGCCGGCCGCCGCATCGTCTCCGCCATGGGCACCGAGGACTTCGTCCGCGTCACCGTCGGCTCCGTCGGCGGCCGGCTCGTCGCCCAGCCGCTCTCGCGCGAGGCGGGCGCCACCATGTCGCTGGTCCGCGCCGACGGCCTCCTCGTCGTGCCGCCCGGCAGCCAGGGCTACGAGCAGGGGGAGGAGGTGGAGGTGGAACTGCTCCGCGACCCGGCCGAGCTGGAGCAGAACATCGTCGTCACCGGCAGCCACGACATGGCCCTGGACCTCCTGGCGGGCGAGCTGCGACGGATCGAGCCCGGCCTCCGCCTCGTCTCCACCCACGCCGGCTCCATGGGCGCCATCTTCGCCCTCCGGCGCCGGGAGGCGCACTTCGGCGGCCTCCACCTCCTCGACCCGGAGAGCGGCGAGTACAACCTGCCCTACGTGAGGAAGTACCTGGCCGGCGTCCCGCTGGCGGTCGTCCACCTCACCTACCGCAGCCAGGGCTGGATCGTCGCCCCGGGCAACCCGCTGGGCATCCGCGACGCCGGCGACCTGGCCCGCCCCGAGGTCCGCTTCGTCAACCGCCAGCGCGGCGCGGGCACCCGGCTGCTCCTGGACCAGCTGCTGGCCCGCGCCGGCGTCGAGCCCGCGGCCGTCCGCGGCTACGAGCGCGAGGAGACCACCCACCTGGGCGTGGCCGCGGCGGTGGCCGCGGGCACGGCCGACGTCGGCCTGGGCGTCCTCTCGGCGGCGCGGGCCATGGGCCTGGACTTCGTCCCCGTAGCCGAGGAGCGCTACGACCTCTGCTTTGCGCGCGACTTCTACGAGAGCCCGCGCGGGCGGCTGGTCCGCTCGCTCATCGCCTCGCCCGCCTTCCGCCGCAGCGTGGAGGCGCTGGGCGGCTACGACTGCCGCGACGCCGGCACCGTCTGGCTGGAGCAGTAGCGCTCAGCGGAAGGTCTCGAAGGCCCAGACCTCCGTCTCCGCCGGCAGCGGCGAGCTCTCCAGCGGCGCGTCGTCGGGGAGGCTCCGGACCGGCCCCTTCCAGAGCGCCAGGAAGCGCTCCAGCGGCTGGATGGGCAGCCCGCGCCGCCCGGGGCCTCCCTGCGTGCGCGAGGTGGCGTAGTGCATGGGCACCACCACGCGGGGGCGGAGGCGCTCGACGGCGCGCAGCACTTCCTCCGGCTCCAGGGTGAAGAAGCCGCCCACCGGGATCATCAGCAGGTCGACGGGACCGATGGCCGCGACCTGCTCCGGCCCGGGCACGTGGCCCAGGTCGCCGGCGTGGGCGTAGCGCCGGCGGCCACCCTGCCCGTCGTCCGCCTCCACCACGAAGAAGGCGTTCCGCCCGCGCTCGGCGCCCTGGCGCGCGTCATGGTAGACGCCCACGCTGCGGAAGCGGGCGTTGCCGACGGCCTCGTCCACCTGCGCCCAGCCGCCGCCGGGCGCCAGGCCGCGCAGGACGAGCGGGCGGCCGCGGATCGAGGCCACGTGGTTGTGGTCGTAGTGCTCGTGGGAGACGGTGACCACGTCCGCCCGCACCTCCGGCTCGGGGTAGCCGACGGCCGGATCGGGCGGGTCGGTCACCCAGACCGGCCCGCCGGGAAGCTCGACGAGAAACGAAGCGTGACCTAGCCAGCGCACGGATCGCCACCCCCCGTGACGGCGGCCGCCTCCTCGGGCTCCCCCTCGGGCTCCTGGCGCCGGCGCCGGTTCCAGAGCCAGCCGGCCGCGCCGACGGCGACGAGGAGCAGGCTGACCCACTGCGCCAGCGTCAGGCCGGCGATCATGGTGCCGCCCATGCGGAAGAACTCGACCCAGAAGCGGCCGACCGAATAGGTGACCAGGTAGAGCCAGAGCTCGTCGCCCCGCCGGGCGAAGGGGCGCCCGCGGTACCAGAAGAGGAAGGCGGCGCCGGCGGCGTCCCAGAGCGACTCGTAGAGAAAGGTGGGATGGTAGAAGGCGACGTTCTCGTAACCGGGCAGGCGGTGCTCGGGGGCGATGTACATCTTCCAGGGCAGGTTGGTGGGGTACCCGTACAGCTCCTGGTTGAAGAAGTTGCCCCAGCGCCCGATGGCCTGCCCCAGGAGGACGCTGGGCATGGCCACGTCCAGCATCCCCCACAGCCCCACCCGCCGCGGCAGCCGCCGGCTGAAGAGCCAGGCGGCCAGGAGGCCCGCCACCAGGGCGCCGTGGATGGAGAGGCCGCCCTGCCAGGTGGCCAGCGCGTCCAGCGGGTGGCGGCCGTAGTAGGCCAGGTTCTGGATGACGAAGCCGGCGCGGGCGCCGACGAAGCCGGCGACGGCGACGACCACGGTGAAGTTGATCAGGGTGTCGGCGTCGACGCCCAGGCGGGCCGCGTAGGGCCGCGCCAGGTAGTAGCCGGGGATGAAGGAGCCCGCGATGAGGACGCCGTACCAGCGGACGCTCAGCGGGCCCAGTTGGAGAAGGACCGGGTGGACCGCCACCTTGCCGGCGAAGACCGGGCGCAGGAGCCAGACGAGCACGCCCGCCCCCACCAGCCCGGCCACCGCCCAGAACCAGGCCGGAAGCCGTCTCTGGACGCCGGCGCCGGCTTCCTCGGATTGCCTCGGGTCGACCTCGTTCACCGCTTCGCCTCCTCGGCGGGGCGCGGCCGCCTGGTGCGCTCCGCCCGGATCTCTTGGGCGCGGGCCTCGCGCAGCTGCTCCAGCTCCGCGATCATGTCGCGCAGGATCGCCGCCCGCTCGAACTCCAGCAGCCGGGCCGCCTCCTTCATCTCCTTTCGCAGGCGCTCGATCACTTGCGGCAGCTCGCGGGCCGGCACCTCCTTGAGGCTGCGGCCCGGCTGGAGCCAGTACTCCGCCCGCGCCTCGGCCGCCTGTCCCGCCCGGCGACGGCCGCCCGTCCCGGCCGCGGAGTCGACGGGGTGGGTCGCTTCCAGCACCTCGCGCACCGGCTTGACCACGGTCTGCGGCGTGATGCCGTGCTCGCGGTTGTGGCGCTCCTGGATGGCGCGGCGCCGGTAGGTCTCCTCGATGGCGGCCTTCATGGAGTCGGTGATGGTGTCGGCGTAGAGGATCACCTTGCCCTCGGCGTTGCGCGCCGCACGCCCGATGGTCTGGATCAGGGAGCGCTCCGAGCGGAGGTAGCCCTCCTTGTCCGCGTCCAGGATGGCGACCAGCGAGACCTCGGGCAGGTCGAGCCCCTCGCGCAGGAGGTTGATGCCGACCAGCACGTCGAAGACGCCGAGGCGCAGGTCGCGGATCAGCTCCATGCGCTCGATGGTCTCCACCTCGGAGTGCATGTAGCGCACCTTGACGCCCAGGTCGCGCAGGTAGTCGCTCAGCTCCTCGGCCATCTTCTTGGTCAGCGTGGTCACCAGGACGCGCTGGTTCCGCGCCACCCGCCTGCGGATCTCGCCGATCAGGTCGTCGATCTGCCCCTCCACCGGCCGCACCTCCACCTCGGGGTCGAGGAGGCCGGTAGGGCGGACGATCTGCTCCACCACCGTGGTGGAGTGCTCCAGCTCCCACGGGCCGGGCGTGGCCGAGACGAAGAGGATCTGCGGCACGCGCCCGAGGAACTCCTCGAAGGTGAGCGGCCGGTTGTCCAGCGCGGAGGGCAGGCGGAAGCCGTACTCCACCAGCACCTCCTTGCGCGAGCGGTCGCCGTGGTACATGCCGCCGATCTGCGGCACCGTCACATGCGACTCGTCGATGATGCAGAGGAAGTCGTCGGGGAAGTAATCCAGCAGCGTATAGGGGGGCTCGCCCGGCTTCCTCCCGGTCAGGTGGCGCGAGTAGTTCTCGATGCCGTTGCAGTAGCCGACGGTCTGCATCATCTCCAGGTCGTAGCGCGTCCGCTGCTCCAGGCGCTGGGCCTCCAGCAGCTTCCCCTGCGCGCGCAGCTCGCGGAGCCGCTCCTCCAGCTCGGCCTCGATAGAGCCGACGGCGGCGCGCATCTTCTGCGCTTCGGTCACGTAGTGCGAGGCGGGATAGATGGCGACGTGGTCCCGCTCGCCGAAGACCTCGCCGGTCAGCGGGTCGAACTCCAGGATGCGCTCGATCTCGTCGCCGAAGAGCTCGATGCGCAGCGCCCGCTCCGAGCTGGAGGCGGGGAAGACCTCGATCACGTCGCCGTGGACGCGGAACTTGCCCCGCACCAGGTTGACGTCGTTGCGCTCGTACTGGTCGTCCACCAGCCGGCGCAGGATGCGCTCGCGCGGCTGCTCCTGGCCGACGCGCAGGCTGAGGACCAGGTCGCGGTAGTCCTGGGGCGAGCCCAGGCCATAGATGCAGGAGACGCTGGCCACGATGACCACGTCGCGCCGTTCGAAGAGCGCGCTGGTCGCCGAGTGGCGCATCTTGTCGATCTCGTCGTTGCGCAGCGCGTCCTTCTCGATGTAGAGGTCGCTGGACGGGATGTAGGCCTCCGGCTGGTAGTAGTCGTAGTACGAGACGAAGTACTCCACCGCGTTGTGGGGGAGGAACTCCTTCAGCTCGCTGGTCAGCTGGGCCGCCAGCGTCTTGTTGGGAGCGACGACCAGCGTCGGCTTCTGGATCCGCTCGATGGTCCAGGCCATGGTGGCCGTCTTGCCCGAGCCGGTCACCCCCAGCAGCGTGACATAGCGCTCGCCGCGCCCGCCCCGCGCGGGCGGGAGGAGCGCCCGGGCCAGCTCCTCGATGGCCTTGGGCTGGTCTCCGGCGGGCGCGAAGGGCGCCTCCACCCGGAAGACCTGCTCCCGGTCCCTCCCCCGCGTTCCGCCCGGAAGCTCGATCACCTTGCCCATGCCCGCCCCTCCTCCCCGCCTATCCTAACCCGGAGCGCCAGGAAGTCCGCCCCGCCCGGCCCCCTCCCCCCTCCCCGCCACTCTCTGCTAGGCTGGCTACGGTGCCGGCCGCGCCGCCGACGGCGCGGGCGCGGCGCCGCCCGTCCGGAAACCGGGAGGCGGCTTCATCGATCCATGACGCGTCTCGACGTTCGCGACCTGGTCGACTGGGCCTTCGACCGCCTCACCCGCGCCCGCCGCGTCTACGACGCGGAGGGGCGGCCCACCATCTACCTGCCCGCCCTCACCCGCTACCGCGGTCCGGAGGTCCGCGACGAGCGGGGCGAGGTGGTGCTCCGCGACGGCCAGCCGGCCATCGAGGTCCACCTGGACAACCGCTGGCTCCGCCAGGCGGGCGCCGACGGCCCCGTCGACCCGCAGGCCACCTTCGCCCTCCTGCGCATGGCCCGGCGCCAGATGCGGGCGCTGGCCGACTACCTGGCCGGGCCCGAGGTGCCGCCCCAGTACGCGGTCTGCTTCGGGCGGAGCCTCTTCGGCGCCTTCACCGGGCGCCTGGGCTGGCACGAGGCGGAGCTACCGCCCGGCCAGTCCCGGCTCCTGGGCTGGTACGAGGACTGGCTCCGCCGCCCGCGCCGCGCGGGCGCCGGCCGCTCCCCCGCCGCGGCCGGCCGCCGGCGCGCCACGCTGGTCTGGATCGGCCGCCGGGAGCTGGTGGAGCGCTACGGCGGCCGGGCGGCCGGCTCGGACCGCCCCGCCACCGGCGAAAGTCCCGCCGGGGGCGATTGAGGCGCCCGCGCCCGCAGGCGCCCCGGCCCCGCGCGGCTCCCGCGCGGCAGAAGGGGCGGCCTCCTCGCAGGGGCCGCCCCGCTTCGCTCGCCTCCCGCCCGCCGGCGCTTCAGCCGATCAGCAGCAGCGGCACGATGAGGAGCGCCACCACGTTGACGATCTTGATCAGCGGGTTGACGGCCGGTCCGGCCGTATCCTTGAAGGGATCGCCGATGGTGTCGCCCACCACCGCCGCGGCATGCTCGGGCGTCCCCTTGCCGCCGTAGGCGCCGTCCTCGATGTACTTCTTGCCGTTGTCCCAGGCGGCGCCGCTGGTGGTCAGGTAGAGCGCCAGGAAGAAGCCGCTCACCAGCGTCCCCAGAAGGAGTCCGCCCAGCGCTTGCCAGCCGTGGGAGCCGAGCCCGAAGCCGACGATGGGCGGTGCCAGCACCGGGATGAGCGCGGGTAGCGTCATGCTGCGCAGCGCCCCGCGCGTCACGATGTCCACCGTCCGCCCGTAGTCCGGCTTCTCGGTGCCGTCCAGGATGCCGGGCCGCTCGCGCAGCTGCCGGCGCACCTCCTCCACCACGCCCAGCGCCGCGCGCCCCACCGCCTCCAGCGCGTAGGAGGCGAAGAGGAAGGGCAGGAGCGCCCCCAGGAGCAGCCCCGCGATGACGAAGGGGTCGGAGAGGTCGAAGGCCGCCCGGTCGCCCAGCCGCCCGGCCAGCTCGTGGACGAAGGAGCCGAACAGGACCAGCGCGCCCAGCGCGGCGGAGCCGATGGCATACCCCTTGGTCACCGCCTTGGTGGTGTTGCCCACCGCGTCCAGGGCGTCGGTGATCCTGCGCACCTCGGACTTGAGCCCGGCCATCTCGGCGATGCCGCCGGCGTTGTCGGTGATCGGCCCGTAGGCGTCCAGGGTGATGATGAAGCCCACCAGGGAGAGCATGCCGCTGACCGCCACGCCGATCCCGTAGATGCCGCCCAGCACGTAGGCCAGCAGCGTGGCGGCGGCGATGACCAGCGCCGGCACGAAGCTGGAGCGGAAGCCCAGCGCGGTGCCCGAGATGACCACGGTGGCCGGCCCGCTGCGCGTCGACTCGGCCAGGCGCTTGATGGGGCCGTACTTCTTGGAGGTGAAGAAGTCGGTGATGACGATGAGGACGGCGGTCACCACCACGCCCAGCAGGGCGGCCGCGAAGTAGCGGAGCGGCAGGCCCATCCAGAGCGTCGCCCCCAGGAAGAGGAGCGCGGCGAAGACGAGCGTGACCGCGGTGGTTCCGTAGAGGGCGGGCATGATCCCCTCGGGCCGGTCGGTGCTGACGTTGACGAAGGCGCCCAGGATGGCGGCCACGGCGCCCGCCGAACCCAGGAGGAGGATGTAGCCGGCGTAGGCGGGCTGGCCCGGATGGACCAGGTGGGCCAGGAGCAGCGAGCCCACCAGCGTCACCACGAAGGTCTCGAAGAGGTCGGCGGCCATGCCCGCGTCGTCGCCCACGTTGTCGCCCACGTTGTCGGCGATGACCGCCGGGTTGCGCGGGTCGTCCTCGGGCAGCCCCTGCTCCACCTTGCCCACCAGGTCGGCGCCCACGTCCGCCGCCTTGGTGTAGATGCCGCCGCCCAGGCGGGCGAAGATGCTGATCAGGCTGGCGCCGAAGGCGAAGCCGACGGTGGTCGAGTCGGGCACGTGCAGGAGAAGCAGGACCGCGATCCCGGTCAGGCCCAGGCCGATGACGAAGAGGCCGGTCACCGCGCCGCCGCGCAGGGCCAGCCGCAGCGTCCCGCGCAGGCCGTAGCGGTCGGCCACCTGGGCGACGCGGACGTTGGCCCGAACCGCCACCGTCATGCCGGCGTAGCCGGCCAGCGCCGAGAGGGCGCCGCCGAAGAGGAAGGCCAGCGCCGGCCCGAGGCCCAGCGAGAGCGCCAGCACCACCGCCAGGACGACGGCGACCATGGCCAGCGTCCGGTAGGAGCGGGAGAGGTAGGCGACCGCCCCCTCCTGGATGGCGCGGCCGATGCGCTCGATCTCCGGGTTCTCGACGCGGATGCGCAGCACCGAGGAGACCGCCAGCCCCCCGGCGGCCAGCGTGACCAGCCCGACGACGAGGGCTAACCAGAAGAGCTGTGTAGACACGTCGCTGATCTCCGCCCCTTTCGTGGAATCACCCGCGCCGGCCGGCCCCGGCGGGAGCGCCGGCGGCGCTCGGCTCACAATGAAAGAATTCTAGTCGCTCGCCGCCCGGCCTGCACCCGGGGCGCCGCCCCCGCGCGCCGCTCAGAGCTTGTAGCCGAAGCGCCGCAGGAGCGCGTGGCGGTCGCGCTCCTCCTCTTCCCCTTCCACGCCCACGGGCGGGTAGCCGTCGATGACGCCCAGGACGCCGCGCCCCTGCTCGCTGACGCCCACCACCACCTCCAGCGGGTTGGCGGTGGCGGCGTAGATGCGGCAGACCTCGGGCACCGCCTTGACCGCGTTGAGGACGTTGATCGGGAAGGCTTCCTTCAGAAAGATCAGAAAGGCGTGACCGGCGCCGATGGCGCGCAGGTTCCGCACCGCCAGCTCTACCAGCTCCGGGTCGTTGCCGGCGCGCCGCACCAGCCGCGCCCCCGAGGCCTCGTTGAAGGCGATGCCGAAGCGGATGCCGGGCGCGGACTGGACCAGCGCCTCGTACAGGTCCTCCACCGTCTTGATGAAGTGGCTCTGGCCGAAGATGAGGTTGAGCTCCTGCGGGTTCTCCACCCGCACCACCTCGACGGATGCCAATCCCCCCATGGCGGCCCTCCTTTCCGGGTGCCTCTTCGCGCGCGCATATCCGCATCCTTCCCCGGCAGAGGCTAGGTCCACCAGAACTCGAGGCGACAGGAGGAGGAAGCATGCCCCGCCCGATCTCCCTGCGGCGCCGCGCCGCGGCGCTGCTCCTCGGCGCCCTGCTCCTCGCCGCCGCCGGGGCCGTCCTCGCCCCCGCCCGGCGGCCGGCTACGGCGGCGCCGCTGCCCACGCTCTACTGGGGCAGCTCGGGCGACGCCGTCCGCCTGGCCCAGCAGCGCCTGGCTTCCTGGGGCTACTACCACGGTCCCATCGACGGCTATTACGGTGCCTCCACCTGGGAGGCGGTCCGCCTCTTCCAGAGCCGGAACGGCCTGCCGGTGGACGGGACGGTGGGCGCCCGCACCTGGGCGGCGCTGGGCTACTCCGCCCAGCCGGCGGCCGCCACGCCCGCCTACTCGCCGGCCGCGGCGGTGGGCAGCCTGCGCTCGGGCAACGTCGACCTGCTCGCCCGGCTGGTGATGGCCGAGGCGCACGGCGAGCCCTTCACCGGCCAGGTGGCGGTGGCGGCGGTCATCCTCAACCGCATGCGCAACCCCGCCTTCCCCAACACGGTGGCGGGCGTCGTCTTCCAGCCCGACGCCTTCGAGTCGGTCTCCAACGGCCTCATCTGGCAGGTGACGCCCGACGCCACCGCCTACCAGGCGGCCGAGGACGCGCTCAACGGCTGGGATCCCACCTACGGCTCGCTCTACTTCTGGAACCCGGCCAAGGCGGTCTCGGGCTGGATCTGGACGCGGCCCATCGCCCTGACCATCGGCCACCACGTCTTCGCCCACTGAGCGGGCGGCCCGGGCCCCCGCCCCCGGCCCGGGGGCGGGGGCCCGGGGCGACGGAGGGAGCCGGGGCGACCGAAGGAGGATGGAGAGCATGGCAGGAGAGGAACGAACGGCGCAGGGCGAGGCGGGGCGCGGGCGCGCGGGCCGCGGCCGGCGCCTCTTCCGGGGGGAGTCGCCGGCCTGGCTGAGCGCCCTCCTGGGCCTCGCCCTGGTGGCGGCGCTGGCCTGGGGCGGCTGGGAGCACTCGGCCCGCCTGCGCATGCAGACGGCGCTGGAGGCGCGCTACCAGCAGGCCTTCTACGATACGCTGGACCGGAGCGCGCAGGCCGAGGTGGCGCTGGACAAGGCGCTCGTGGCCGCCACTCCGGCCCGCCGCGCCTACCAGCTGCAGGAGGTCTGGCGCTACGCCTCGCAGGCGCAGTCCTCGCTGGCGCTCCTGCCCCTCTCCGGCCTCGACCTCTCCCCCACGCGCAAGTTCCTGGCGCAGCTGGGCGACTACGCCCACACCCTGGCCGACCAGATGAGCGCCGGCTCCGCGCCGGCCGGCGGCAGCCTGGCGCAGGCCCAGGTCTCCCAGCTGGCGCTTCTCCGCAGGGCGCTCTCGCAGTGGAACGGCCAGCTCCAGGCCACCTCGCGCAACCTGACCGCCCGCCACTACCTCTGGAGCGCGGCGCTGGAGCCGCGCCCCGCGCTGGCGCTCCACCTGCCATGGGCCGCGGGGCGCCGCGCCCGGGCGGAGGCCCCCGCCCCGCGCGCCTCCTCCGGCGCACGGGGGGCGGCCGTGCCCGTCGTCGACCCGCTCTTCGCCGGCCTGGCCGCGGCCAACCGGGCCGTCGACCGGCTGCCCTCCCTGGCCTACGACGGCCCCTTCGCCGACCAGGCGCTGGCCATGACGCCGCGCGCGCCGGGCGGCGCCCCGGTGACGGCGGCGGCCGCCCAGCGCGTGGCGCTGGCCTGGGCCGAGGCCAGCCGCGGCCGGGGCGGCGGCCCCGCCTGGTCGCTCTCCGGCTCGGCCCAGAGCGTCCACGGGCCGCTCCCCGTCTATCGCTTCAGCCTGGTCCGCCGCAGGGCAGGGGGCAGCGAGCACCTGACCGTCGACGTCTGGCAGGCCGGCGGCCACGTCCTCTCCCTCCTCTCCGACCGCCTGCCGGGGCGGGCGGCGCTGGGCGCGGCCGACGCCCGTCGCATCGCCGCCGACTTCGTCCGCCGTCTCGGCTTCCCCGGCGCCGTCCCCACCTACAGCCTGGTCAGCGCGGGCGTGGCGACGGTGACGCTGGCCGACACGGCGCCGGCGCCGGGCGGCGGCCGGGTGCTCCTCTACCCCGACCAGCTGAAGGTGCGCGTGGCGCTGGACAACGGCGAGGTGACCGGCTTCGACGGCCTGGCCTACTGGCTCCGCCACCGGCCGCGGACACTGCCCGCGCCGCGGCTGAGCGCCGCCCAGGCGGCCGCCGTCGCCACCGGTGGCGCCGCCGGCCGCGGCCTGCCGCCCGCCGACCAGCTCTCCGTGGAAGGGAGCCGCCTGGCCCTCATCCCGCTGGACTCCGGCCGCGAGGTGCTGGCCTGGGAGGTGCGCGCCCGCTCGGCCAAGTCGCTCTACCTGATCTACGTCAACGCGCTGGACGGGTCGGAGGAGAAGATCCTGCTCATGCTCCCGACGCCGGGCGGCGAGCTGACCCTCTGAGCGGGAGGCTCCCGGTCAGGAGGCGGCCAGGCGGCGGGCCCAGAGCCGCCGCCCGGCGGAGAGGAGCTCGCCCACCTCGGGCACGCGCAGCAGCCAGAGCGCACCCCCGTAGGCGGCGGCGGAGAGGAGGCCCGCCACCGCCAGCCAGAGCGCCTGGTGCAGGAGGCCCGTCCCCGGCCCGGGCACGCCCGCCCAGCGCGCCCAGGCCGCGTCCAGCGCCGTCATGGCCAGCGAGGCGAGCAGGATGCGCAGCCACTTGCCCGCCTCGCCCGCCAGCGCCTGGTGCAGGCCGGGCAAGACGGCCGCCAGCCAGAGCGTCTGCACCCAGGTGGCGACCGTGGCGGCGAGGGCCAGGCCGCCCAGCCCCATGGGACCCACCAGGAGGAAGCTGAGCAGGATGGTGACCGCCACCCCGCCGATGTTGACCGCCATGGGCGTGCGCGTGTCCTGTCGGGCGTAGTAGGTCCGGCGCAGCACGTCCTGGGTGGTGGCGGCGGGCAGCCCGGCGGCGTACATGGCCAGCCCCAGCGCCGTCATCCGCGTCGCGTGGGCGTCGAAGGCCCCGTGCTCGAAGAGGAAGCGGACCACGGGCACCCCCAGCACGATCATCAGGAGCGCCACCGGCAGGCCGATCAGAAGCCCCAGGTCAAGCCCGCGCCGCGTCAGGCGCAGCGCTCCCCCCTCATCCTCGCGCGCCACGCGGTCGGAGAGCTCCGGGTAGAGGACCGTGCTGATGGCGGCGGTGAACAGGCCGGTGGGCAACATGAAGAGCAGGTTGGCGTAGTTGAGCGCCGAGATGCTGCCCGGCGGCAGGTTCGAGCCCAGCATGCGGTTGATCACCGGGCTCAGCTGGACCACCACCATGCCCAGCAGCACCGGCGTCATCAGCCGGCCCACGTCGGCCAGCGCCGGCTGGCCGAGGTCGACACTCCAGCGGAAGCGCCCCAGCCCCCGCATGCCGGGGAGCTGCGCCAGCGTCTGGGCCAGCGTCCCCACCACCAGCCCCAGGGCGGCCGCCTCGATGCCCAGCCGCCCCGAGAGGAAGAGGACGGAGGCGATGACCACCAGGTTCTGCCAGACCGGTGCCAGGGCCGGCAGGGTGAAGCGGCGGTGGGCCTGTTCCACCCCGGTCAGGATGGCGCCCACCGAGAGGAAGAACATCATGGGCAGGAGGATGCGCGTCAGGTGGACGGCCAGCGCCATGCGCTCCTCCGGGAAGCCCGGCGCGATCAGCCGGATCATGGGCGCCGTCAGCCCCCACATGAGCGCCGCCAGCAGAAGCGTCCCGGCACTGACCAGGATCATCAGGCTCGAGTAGAGCTGCGTGGCGCGGCGCGGGTCGCGGACGTGCTCCGCGGTGTAGGCCGGCACCACCGTGGTGGAGAGCGCGGTCCCCACCACCAGCCAGACCAGGTTGGGTACCGTCTGCGCCACCACGTAGGCGTCGGTGAGGCCGCTGGCGCCGAAGCGGGCAGCGATGACGCTCTCGCGGACGAAGCCCAGGAGCTTGGAGGCGACCGTGGCGGCCGCGATCAGACCGGCCGCACGGGCGAACTCGCGCCTGTTGATCACGGACTTGTCCCACACGCCCTCTCGCGGGATTGCGCCGGCCTCTCCGCTGCCGGGAGGCGGGCGTCCGGACCCGGAAAGAAAGAATACACCCTGGAGCGCGCGCAGGCGGGTGCCTTCTCCTTCCCCCTTTCTCCAGCTTGTGGCAGAATAGCGAAAATAGCTCTTCGTGTGCAAAGAGCGCGCTTTTCTGCTACGCTTGCGACGACGATCGATCCGTTGCAACGCATCCATCCACGGACGGGGGGACCGCTGCGGCCGAGATGACCACATTGGGACGACGCCTCCGCGCCATGCGCATCGAACGCGGGCTCAGCCAGGCCCAGGTGGCCGGAACCCTTACGCGCGCGGCCGTCAGCGCCGTCGAGCTCGGCCACATCTGGCCCTCGGTGGACACGCTGGACACCATGACCCGCGGCCTGGGCCTGCCTGACGGTTACTTCTACGAGCTCTACCTCTCCGAGACGGACGGCGAGGCCCATCTCCTCGCCTTCGGCCAGCGCTGCTTCGAGCGCGGCATGGGCGACCTGGCCCGGCGCGCCATGGCCAAGCTGGTGGCCATCTCGCGCAGCAAGGGACGGAACCGAATGGTGACCGAGGTCCTCTGGCGGCTCGGCCTCTGGGCGCTGGCCGAGGGGCGGACGCAGACGGCGCTGGCCACCTTCCAGGCCTGCCTCGACCGGGCCATGGCCGAGCGCGACTGGGCGCGCGTGGTCCGCATCCACCTCCGCCTGGCCGAGCTGGAGCAGGCCGAGGGGCGGCGGGTGGAGCTGCTGGAGCGCCTGATGACGGCCCGCCACCTCCTCGCCTGGGTAGAGGAGGAGGAGCGGGAGCTGCGCCTGGCCGTCCAGCGGCGGCTGGGCGATCTCTGCCTGGAGATGGACTTCCTCGACCTGGCCAGGGAATACTACCAGGCGGCCTGGCAGGAGCTGGCCGGCGCCCCCGGCGAGGCGGGTACGGCCCCCGGCCTCGAGGGAGGCGCCGAGGCGGCGGGCGTCGCCCTGGCTCTGGCCGATGTCCACCGGCGCCGCGGCGAGGCGGCGGAGGCGCTGCGCTGGGGCGAGTTGGCCGCCCGCCTCTTCGCCGAGCTGGGCGACGAGGAGGGGCGCGCCCGCGCCCAGGCGCTCTGCGGCGGTGCGCTGGCCGACCTGGGCCGCTTCGGGGAGGCGCGGGAGGCGCTCCTCGAGGCTCTCCAGCTCCTGGCGGGCGGGGAGCGCGTGCGGCCGCTGGTCGACCTGGTCGGCGCGGAGCTGGCGCTGGGCGGGACGGCGACGGCCCGGCAGTACGCCGCCGAGGCGCTGGAGCTGGCCGGCGACGAGCCGCGCCTGCGTGGCTGCGCGCTGCGCGCCCATGCGCTCGCCCTGCGCGAGGCGGGCGCCGTCGAGGAGGCTTTCGAGGGCTTCCTGGAGAGCACGGCACTGCTGGCGGGCGCGGGCGGGGGGAGCGATCTGCGCCGTACGCTCTGCGAGGCGGGGCGGGCGCTGGCCGAGGCGGAGGAGCTGCGGGGGAGCGGGTTCGACCGCTTCCTGCAGCGGCTGACCAGCACGCTGGGCGTGGAGGCGGAGTCCAGGACGGCCTAGGCGGGCCCGTGTCGCCCGCTCCCCCGGCCGGATGCGGGAGGAACGATCGCGAGAGGAGGGGCAGCCGATTTCCGCGGCAGCGACACAGGCCGTAGCCGCGGTCGCGGGCGCCCGGGACGCCGGGCGGCGCCCGCGCGAGGAGGCACGCACGATCCGCGTGCTGACCAGCGACGGCCTGAAGCTCGACCCCTGCAGCCGCAGCACCGCGCTCCAGGAAGTGCGCCTGGGACGGGCGCGGTGGCGCGGCCGCTCCACCATCCAGCTGGTCTACAACCCCTTCGTCGCCCGGCGCATCCGCCGCCAGGTGCTGCAGCGAGACCGCTACCGCTGCGCCTGGTGCGGCGCCCCGGGCAACACCATCGACCATCTCCTGCCCTGGTCCCAGGGCGGCCTGACCACCCTCGACAACTGCGTCTGCAGCTGCCAGGAGTGCAACGGGCGGCGCGGCGACCGCAGCGTGGAGGAGTTCGTCGCCGCCGAGGGCATCCGGCCCACCCACCCCGTGGTCCTGGCCTTCCTCCGCGCCCGCGGCTGGAAGGAGGGCGCCCGGGCGGAGGCCGGCACGGCCGAGCGCCCGGACGGTGCGGCGCTGCTCGCCTCCGGCTCCGCGGCGGGCACGGAGGCGCCCGCCGCGGCGGCGCCCGCCGGGAGCGGCAAGGGCCGCCGGCGTCGCCGGCGCGGCCGCGCCCCGCGGGAGGCGCGGCCGGCGGAGGAGGCCGCGGCCGCCTTCCCGCCCGCCCCGCCGCGCCCGCGGGGCGTCTGGCTCGAGCCCTGGGTGGGCGATCTCTTCGACGAACGCTTCGCCTGCGGCGCCTAGCCGCGCCGCGCAGCCAGCCGGCGCGGAGGGGCGGGCGGCGGCCCTCAGCGGCCGCCGCCCGCCGCGCGCAGCGCCCGGAGAGCCCGCTCCGCCGTCGCCAGCTGCGCCTCGAAGCCGGCGGTCCCCTGCTGCGCCCGCAGCACGGCCGCCGCCTGTGCCGGCAGCGAGGAGGCCGGCCGGCCCGCCAGCCGCCACCAGGCGGCCGCCTCGGGCTGGAGCTGCGCCGGCAGCCCCGGCAGCGCCGCCGCGATCCTGTCCGCCGCCTCCGCCGGCCTCCCCTCGACCAGCGCCAGCTGGCCCAGGCGGAGATCCCACATGGGCGTCTGGGCCGGCATGACCACGCCCTCGCGCACCGCCTGCGGCGGCGCCGTCCTCCGCTCCGCCTGGTAGCGGCTCCAGAGCTGCCGGAGCGCCTCGAGCTGGCGCGCCGCCTCGCTGCGGAGCGCCGCGGCGTCGGCGCCGGCCGGGGCGGGCGACGCCCCGGCGGCCTGGAGCGCCGCCTGGACCGCCACCTGCCAGCGGGCGTTGGCCAGGTTGTCGTAGCCCCCGGAGACCTTCGGCTCCAGGGCGACGGCCCGTTCCAGCTGCCGGAGCCCCGCCTGGATCTGGCCGTGCTGCAGCAGAAAGGCACCGTAGATCGAAGCCATGTTGGCGTCCTGCGGGCTGAGCGCGACGCCTCGCGCCATCTCCGCCTGCGCCTGGGCGAGCAGCGGCTGGCCGCCCGGCGAAGCCGGCCCGCCCGGCTGGCCGGCGGCCAGGGCGGCCAGCGCCTGCCCGCGGTCGAAGCGGAAGGAGCCGGTCCAGGGGTCGAGCGCCTCCGCCCGGGCAAAGAGGTCGGCCGCCTGCTGGTAGCGGTGCCCGTTGAGCGCCTGCGCGGCCGCCTGGCCGTCGCGGAAGGCGACGGCCAGGGAGAGCGTCAGCAGAAAGAGGAGCGCCAGCGCCGAGAAGGCCAGCACCTGCGTCCCCGCGCCCGTCCGCTCCTCCCCGTGGCGCCGGAGCGCGCGGGGCACGGGCGCCGCCGCCGCGGCCGCCCCCGGGCGCGCCTCGCCGGCCGCGGCGGCGGCCCAGGCCGGCGCCTGGTCGGCGAGGTTCTGGACGGCGGCCAGGAGCGCCCAGAGCGCCACGGAGACCGCCGCCAGCGAGAGGTCGAAGTCGATGAGGCTGTGCAGCCCCAGGTAGAGCGCCGCCGTCCCCGCCGCCGCCGCCAGCGCCCGCCGGCCCGGCAGCGCGGCGCCGGCGGCGCGCACGGCCGCCAGCGTCCCGCGCAGGAGCCCCGCCCAGAGCGCCAGAAAGGCGGCCAGCCCCAGCGCGCCCGCCTCCACCCAGACCTGGGCGAAGGCGTCGTGCACCTGCGTCGACCAGTAGGGGTAGGCCTGCACCTGGTGGTAGAGCGCGTTCCAGGCGCCGCCGCCGCCGCCCAGGACGGGGTCGCGCAGACCCAGGCGGAAGGCGTCGCGCGCCCAGTCCAGCCGCGACCAGGCGTTGTACTCCGAGAGGCCGATATGGGAGAGGCGCTGGGCCAGGCTGGCCGGCAGGAGCGCCAGGAGGCCGGAGGGCGCGGCGGCGCCCAGGAGGAGCGCCCCGGCGACGCCGGCGCCGGGCAGGGGCCGCTCGGCCGCCCATTCCAGCGCCCGGCGGGCCGCCCGCTCGCCCCAGAGGGCGACCAGCGCGCTCCCGGCCACCGCCAGCGGCAGCCCCTCCAGCAGGGTCGCCCAGACCCCCCAACCCGCGCCCGCCGGCGCCCGGCCTGCCTGCATCGCCCGGTAGAGCGCCCCCGCCTGGTGCGGGAAGGAGGGACCCAGAAGCCCGAGGCCGCCGGGCAGCAGCGCCAGCAGCAGCACCGCCCCCTCCAGCACCGCGGCCAGGCGCCGGCCGCGCGGCAGGAGCCCGAGGCCGACCAGCGCGGTCAGGGGAAGGATCAGGTAGGCGCCGCGCGAGTAGGTGAAGACGAAGGCGAAGAGGAGCACGTAGCCGGCCGCCCCCAGCGCCAGGAGCGCCGCCAGCCGGGCGCGGGCCGGCCGCGCCGACGGCCCCGCGGGCTCCCTCTCGCCGCCCAGGCCGCGCGCCCAGAGGCCCAGCGCCGCCAGCAGGCCCGCCGCCAGGTAGGCCGCCAGCGTGTTGGGGTACTGGAAGACCGAGTAGAGGCGCGTCCCGTCCCAGGCGCCGTTGTACCGCCAGCTGCCCGCCGCCACGCCCAGCCCGGCGACGGCCGTGGCCGTCGCGCTGACCACCAGCGTCGCCGCCACCGCCAGGGCGGTCCGCTCGGCCGCCGCCGGCGAGGGGCGGCCGTAGCCCAGCCCGGCCAGGCGGACGACCAGGTAGACCAGCAGGTAGAGGAGGAGCTTCAGGTCCTCCTGGACGGCCGCGCGCCGGTCGACGGCCACCAGGGTGGAGAGGACGTAGAAGGCGAAGAGGGCGACCGCCGCCAGGTCGGGCCAGTGGGCCCGCAGCACCGCCCCCGCCGTCCGCCCGCGGAAGGCCGCCCAGGGGTCGGCCGGGCCGTTCCGGAAGCGGAGCGCCAGCGCCCACGCGGCCAGGGGGATGGCCGCGAGGAGCGCCACCATCTGCTCGAAGGGGAAGTAGAGACCGCGGAAGAAGGGCGTCAGCACCAGGAGGAGGAGCGCCCCCGCCAGCGGGCCGTCCTCCCATGCCCGCCGCGCGGGCCGCGGCTGCCCGCCCGCGTGCGACCGCGCCGCCGGCGCGGCGGGCGCCGCGCGCACCGCCCGCTCCCCGCCGCGAGGCGGCCGCCGGCGGGGCCGCCCCCTGCTCGCATCGCTCACCGCTCTCGCCTCCGTCCCGTCGCCGGAGCGGCTCAGCGGGCCACGCGCACCGCGCCGGGGAGGACGGAGACGCGCAGCCGCGTCCCCGGCGCCACCAGGCCGAGCCCCTCGCCGTCCAGCTGCGCCGCCACCTCCTCCGCGAAGCGGACGGTGAAGGCCGTCACCCGGTGGACCAGCGTGCGCGGGTCGCCCAGATGCCGGCCCTGGATGACGCGGGCGAAGACCGGCAGGGCGCCCGCCCGCGACAGGTCGTGCGCCAGAAAGAGGTCCAGGCGCCCGTCCGACGCGTCCGCCCCTGGCGCCGCGCGCATGCCCCCGGCCAGCCGCTCGGTGTTGACGCAGTTGCAGAGCCAGACGCGCTCGTAGCGGCGCTCCTCGCCCCCCTCTTCGGCCAGCCAGGCGGTCAGCGGCCGGAAGGTGAGGAGCCCCTTGAGCACCGCGGTATGGTAGCTGAGGCCGCCCAGGAAGGACTTGTACCAGGCGCTGTTGACCTCGCGGACCACGGCGCCGTCGAAGCCGGCGCCGAAGGTGTTGACGCCCAGGAAGCTGCCCCGCCCCGGGATCTCGACGCGGATCAGGTCGACCGGGCGCGCCTCGCCGTAGAGCCCCCGCTCCAGCGCCTCGCGCGGCGCCTGGGGCAGGCCGAGGCCGAGCCCGAAGTCGTTGCCGGTGCCGGCCGGCACGATGCCCACGACGGGCTGGCGCTCCGCCGGCAGGCCGCTCTCCACCAGGCCGCGGGCCACCTCGCCCACCGTCCCGTCGCCGCCCACCACCACGAGCCGCTCGGCGCCCGCCTCGGCAGCCTGGCGGGCCAGACGGGCGGCGTGGCCGGGGCCGTCGGTCTGGAAGAGGCGCAGCCCGGCCGCCTCGGGCAGCTCGCGCTCCAGCTGCCGCCAGGCGCGCAGCGCGTCGCCGCGCCCGGCCGCCGGGTTGACGATGGACCAGGCCTCCAAGCGTTCCACCTCGCACCAGGTTTCGGGGGCGCGATCCGGCCGGAGGCGCACGGCCCACGTCCGCACCGGCGGTTCGGCCGACTCCCGGGCCCTTATCCTACCATCCCGCGCGGACGCGCGCGGGCGCCGGGGAGCGGTTCAGCAGCAGCGCATGCCGCCGCCGGAGCCGTACTTCCTGTCCACCTCGAGGCGGAAGAAGTCGGCGCGGCTCAGCTCCGGCTCCTCGCCCCGCTCCCGGTGCATCTCCAGGTAGCGGTCGTAGTCCGGGATGCCGGCGACGGCGCGGGTGACGCGCACCGCCTGGCGCCAGGCCCGTCCCAGGCGCCGCCGCAACGGTTCGCCCTCCATCTCGCCACCCCTTCCTCCGCATCCGCCGGCGGGGGCGACGGGCTCGCCGGTGACCCGCCGCCACGGCGGGGGCGTCCGGAGCCGGCGCCCCGGACGTCCCCCGCGCCCCTCCCCGCCTCAGCGGCCGCCGGCCGCGGGCTGGAAGGCCACGCGGCGGCGGTAGGGCTCCTCGTGCAGCTCGGGCTTCCTCCGCCCGAAGAGGACCGGCAGCCAGGCGCGCACCGCGTCGACCAGGATGCCGGCCATGATGAGCAGGAAGACGCCGGTCAGCACTGCGTCCACCCGGTCGTTGAAGATGACCTGGTGCGCCTGCGCCAGCGTCTTCGCCGGCGCCGGGATCTGGCCCGCCGCCACCTTGGCCGCGAAGGCGTTGGCGTGCGACCAGAAGCCGATCTTGGGATCGGGCGAGAAGATCTTCTCCAGCGCCGCCGTCCAGGTGGTGGCGTACATGAAGAGCATGGGCACCAGCGTGACGAAGCTGTACTTCGCCTTCCCCATCTTGATGAAGACGGTGGTGGCGATGACCAGCGCCACGGCGCCCAGCATCTGGTTGGCGATGCCGAAGAGCGGCCAGAGCGTGTTGATGCCGCCCAGCGGGTCGGTGGCGCCGGCGTAGAGGAAGTAGCCCCAGATGGCCACCGTCAGCGCTGAGGCCAGCACCGTCGCCGGGTACCAGCTGACGTCACCGAACTTCGGCCAGACGCGCCCCACCAGCCCCTGGAACATGAAGCGGGCGACGCGCGTCCCCGCGTCCACCGTCGTCAGGATGAAGACGGCCTCGAAGAGGATGGCGAAGTGGTACCAGAAGGCCATCACCGCCTCCCCGCCCAGGAAGCGCGAGAAGACGTGCGCCATGCCCACCGCCAGCGACGGCGCGCCGCCGGTGCGCGAGAGGATGCTCTTCTCGCCCACCAGCTGCGCCGTCCGCTGGAGCGTGGCCGCGTCGATGGTGAAGCCCCAGGAGCTGATGGTGTGCGCCGCCTGCGCCACCGTGGTGCCGATGGCCGAGGCGGGCGAGTTGATGGCGAAGTAGAGGCCCGGCGTCAGGAGCGTCGCCGCGGCCATGGCCATGACGGCGACGAACGACTCGGCCAGCATGCCCGCGTAGCCGATCATGGGCGCGTCGGTCTCCCGCTCCAGGAGCTTGGGCGAGGTGCCGGAGGAGATGACCGTATGCCAGCCGGAGAGCGCGCCGCAGGCGATGGTGATGAAGAGGAACGGGAAGAGCTTGCCCGCGAAGACCGGTCCCGTCCCGTCGATGAAGCGGGTCACCCCGGTCATCTGCAGCTGGGGATGGACGACCACGATGCCCACCGCCAGGAGCGCGATGGTCCCGAGCTTGAGGAAGGTGGAGAGGTAGTCGCGCGGCACCAGCAGGAACCAGACCGGCAGGATGGAGGCCAGGAAGCCGTAGATCATGATGGCGACGGCCAGCTGCGGCGCCGTCAGCGTGAAGAGGGGCGCCAGCACCGGCGACGCCGCCACGCCCCGGCCCAGGATCAGGGCGACCAGCATCAGGGCCACGCCGAGGAGCGTCGCCTCGCCCACCTGCCCCGGCCGCACGAAGCGCATGTAGAGGCCCATCAGGATGGCGATGGGGATGGTCATGGCCACGACGAAGGTGCCCCACGGGCTCCCCTTCAGCGCGTTGACCACCACCAGCGCCAGCACCGCCAGGACGATGAGCGCCATCAGCAGCGTGCCGATCTGGGCGATCCAGCCGCCCACCGGCCCCACCTCGTCGCTGGCCATCTCGCCCAGGCTCCGCCCCTTCCGCCGCATGCTGGCGAAGAGGACGACGAAGTCCTGGACGGCCCCGGCCAGGACGGCGCCCACCACGATCCAGAGCGTCCCCGGCAGCCAGCCCATCTGGGCCGCCAGCGTCGGGCCCACCAGCGGCCCCGCGCCGGCGATGGCCGCGAAGTGGTGGCCGTAGAGCACCCAGCGGTTGGTGGGGACGAAGTCCCGGCCGTCGTTGTGGACGACGGCGGGCGTCGCCCGCTCGGGGTCCAGCTCCATCACGCGGCGGGCGATCCAGAGCGCGTAGAAGCGGTAGCCGAGCGCGTAGGTGCCGAGCGCGGCCACCAGCAGCCAGAGCGCGTTGACCCGTTCGCCCCGGTGGATGGCCAGCGTGGCGAAGGCGAAGGCGGCCAGGATGGCGACGATCGCCCAGGCGACCGCCGCCAGCGCCTTGCGGCCGGGCGACGAGGGGGCCGGGTTGCGCCCCGCGGCAGGGCGGCCGGTCGCGGTGGTGCCGCCGGCGGCGGCCTGCGCATCATGCAAAGAGCCCGAAGAAGCCTGTCCCTTGCTCATCGGCGGAAACTTCACCCTCTTTGCGTGAAGCTTGTGTTCATGATGCGCATTTCAAAATATAGAAGTTCCAATCGCCTCCCAAACTTCTATAGCGCCGCCGCTGCAATCTTTCAACCGGGCAAGTTTTTCCGGCGCTGCGCACGCTTCCCGGAAGTCGTCCCTGCCTCGGGGCGTGTCCTTGCGCCCTGGCACGGCGTTGGTTTCCGGTTTCGACGGGCCTGGCTCGGGGACCAGTTGGGGACGTAGCGGCGACGGCTTGCCTGCCCGGCGCGTTGGGCGCGAACCGGACGTAATGTCCAGCCACTCGTCTACGGCCTTGGCGGCCTGCTCGTGCTGCTCGGGGAGCACGTGCGCATAGACGGCAAGCGTCACCGTGACGCTCAAGTGGCCCAGCAGCTTCGAGACGACGTGGATCGGCGTACCTGCCCGCAGCTGTAGGGTGGCCCAGGTGTGGCGCGGGTCGTGGAAGCGCGGGTAGGGTTCCCGCAGCCCTTCCACCCGGCGCACGAAGCCTTAGAACCACAGTCCGAGGGTCCGCCGGCCGATGGCCTCGCCGTTCTCGTGGGTGAAGACATAGCCTGTCTGCTTCCACGCAGGCCCCCAGGCCAGGCGCTCCTGTTTCTGCCAGAGGCGCTGCCGACGAAGGGCTTCACGGGCCTGCTGAGCCAGGGGGACGGTGCGTACGCCAGCGGCGCTCTTGGTTGGACCAGGGGTTTCCCCGTCGTCTCCGAGGGAGCGCTGGACCGTGAGAGCTGTCTCGCCCACGTCCTGCCACTGGAGTCCCAGGATCTCCCCGATCCTCAGCGCGGTGGCGAGGGCGAGCTCCACAGCGCGGGCGTATTTGGCGCCCACGAGCTCAGTTTCGGCGGCCATGGCGGCGGCCATGACCGCCCGCGCCTCCGCGGGGTCAAGCGCCCTCATTTCAGGCGCCGTCCACCTGGGCTTCCGCGCCCGCGTTCCGCTGGCCGGGTTATCCGGCCGCAGGCCCCATCGTACGGCGTCGCCTAGCGCCCGCCCCAGCACGATGCCGCGCTCGGCCACGGTGCGCGGTGAGAGCCCAAGGCTGAGGAGCTCAGAGTACATCCTCTCCACGTGAAGGGGGGTCAGGGCCTGGAGCTGTGGCAAGGCTTGTCCTCCCGATGGCCTGCACCGCCGCCCCGTAGGTGGCGATGCTCGCCGGGGCAAGCTGATGGCGCACCGCCCCAAGCCACTCGGTCAAGTACTCCGGAAAGACCACCACGGGCAGTTCGGGAGATGCGATAGGTGTCCTTCCGGCGGGTGCACACCGGGGGCGCAACAGGAATAGGCCAGGAAAAAGAGAAGCGTCCAGCGGAACCAACGTCGTCGGGCGGAGGTGCTCTTCGGATGTCGGCGAGCTGGTGGCGGGCGGCAGCGCTGAGCGGGCTCCTGGGCGTGGCAAGCGCAGCCGCCGTAGGATGCTCGGGCGTGGCCTGGTCGGCGGCCGACGCCTTCAAGGCGGCCGTCCACGCCGCCGGGCACACCTGCGCCGCCACGGCCTCCATGCCGCTC
>JAIMAT010000025.1 GCA_023511835.1 Bacillota bacterium
CTGGCGGTGGCGACGGGACTTGAACCCGCGATCTCCGGTGTGACAGACCGGTATGTTGACCAGCTACACCACGCCACCGGGAAAACTCTTCGGAAAAGCCGTTCCTGCGGTTCGCGCGGCGCGAGCAAGAGGCGACCGCCTCGCCCTGGCGCACGCCTCATCATACACGAGCGGCACCGCTGGCGCAATTTGCGGCCTCATGCGCCGGCCGGCGGGCCCGGGGCGGTATCGCCCTCCGGAGCTGCTCCCGGCCCCGCCCCGGCAGCGGGGGGCTCCCCGGTGCCCGCCTCCGGTCGCGCTGCCGCGGTGCGGGCCGGGAGGAGCACGTGTTCCAGGAGCAGGGCCACCGCCAGCCCGACGACGGTGGCGTTCCCCACCAGGAAGCGGGCCATGGGCGGAAGCGGCCTCCAGTAGGAGGCGGGGATCTGGGTGACGCCCACGCCCAGGATCAGGCTGAGGCCGATGACGAAGCCGTCGCGCGCGCCTAGCGCGAGGCGCGCGTACTCGCGCACCCCCGCCGCCACCATCTGCGCGTTGGCGGCCAGGAGCGCCCCGTAGGCCACCGGCGCGGGCAAGGCCGAGAGGGCGGCGCCGAAGCCCGGCAGGAGCGCCAGGAGCAGCAGGGCGGCGGCGTGCAGCGCGAAGGGCAGGCGGTCGGTGACGCCGCTGACGGCGACGAAGCCCACCGAGGTGGTGAAGGGGACCGTCCCCATGCTGCCGGCGAGGCCTCCCAGAAGGGTGCCCACCCCGGTCCAGAGGACCGTCCGGTTGGCCAGCGGACGGGTGGGCGCGCGCCCCGTCACGAGGCCGATGCCGGTCAGGCTGGCGACCAGGTTGGCGGTGACGAAGAGGCCGACCAGCAGGGAGGTGAGGGTGACGCCGGCGTCCAGGGCCGGCCTCCCCCAGGGGAGAAGGAGCGCGCCCGGGGCGGTGCTTCCTGGCGCCGGGGGCGGCGTCAGGGCAGCGGCGGGGAGGAGCCCGGTACGGCCGGCCGCCAGCCAGAAGAGCCAGCCGCCGGCCACGCCCGCGAGGACGCCCAGGCTGCGCAGGCTCCCCCGGGCGCGGAGGGAGACCAGGACGGTCAGGGCCACCGTCCCGAGGCCGGCCAGTGCGGCCACCGGGTGGAAGAGGCCCGCGGGGGCGCCGGGGGGCGCGCCTGCCGGGGCCAGGCCGAGGAGCCCGCGCAGGAAGGGACCGGCCAGCTGCAGGCTGACCAGGAGGAGGAAGCTGCCCGTCACGGCGGGGGTGAAGAGCGGCAGCAGGCGCGAGAAGAGGCCGCTGGCCCCGAGGCCGAGCAGGAGCAGTCCTGCCGCCAGCACGCCGCCCTCCAGGTCGGCGCGCAGCTCCCGCAGCGGGTGGCCCAGGGCGGGGAAGATCTGGCCGAGGCCGATCATGGTGGCCCACCAGATGCCCGCCGGTCCCTCCAGCAGCGGGAAGCCGTGGCCCCAGGCCAGCTGGAGGAGCGAGGCCGCGCCCGCCACCAGGAAGGTCCTGCGGGCGAAGCCGGCGATCCCGGCGGGGTCGAGCCCGATGGCCTGGCCCACCGCCACGGGTACCGCCATCAGGCTGGCCAGGGTGAAGGCGAGCCACTGCCCCGCGTAAAGACCCGTCCAGAGCGCCGCCCGCCAGGAGCCTGCGGCCGCGCGCGGCGGCCGCCGCGCGGAGTCTTTCACGCGCGCCATACCTGGCGGAAGACGCGCAGGTGGTTGCCGCCCAGGATGGCGGTCACCGCCTCCTCGCCGTACCCGCGGCGGAGGAGCGCCTCGGTGAGGGCCGGCAGGCGTGTGACGTCCTCCAGGCCGGAGGGCAGCTCGGCTGTGCCGTCGAAGTCGGAGCCCAGCCCCACGTGCTCGGGACCCACCAGGGAGACCAGGTGCTCGATGTGGGCGATCACCGTCTCCAGCGTGGCCTGCTCGCCGCCTCCTTCGGGCACGAGGAAGCCGGGCACGAAGGTGACGCCCACCACGCCGCCCGCCGCGGCCAGCGCGCGCACCTGCTCGTCGCTCAGGTTGCGCGGGTGGTCGCAGAGCGCGCGGGCGTTGGAGTGGGAGGCGATGGGCGGCCGGCTGCCGGTCTCCAGCACGTCCCAGAAGCAGCCTTCGGAGAGGTGCGAAACGTCGACCACGATGCCGAGGCGGTTCATCTCGCGCACCGCCTCGCGCCCCGCCCGCGTCAGGCGACTCTTCGTCTCGCTCTGGCCGGCGCCGTCGGCGAGGGCGTTCCGCTCGTTCCAGGTCAGGCTGGCGACGCGGACCCCGAGCCGGTAGAGCACCTCCAGCAGGCCGGGGTCGTCGCCGATGGCCTCCAGGCCCTCCATGCTGACGACGCCGGCCACGCGACCGGCGGCCAGCGCCGCCTCGAGCTCGGCTGTGCCGGCGACGGGCGCGACGTCGGCGGCGTTGGCCGCGCACTCCCTCCAGAAGACGGAGAGCTTGTGCAGCACCTGCTGTAGCGTCAGGCCGGGGTGGCCGGTGGGGCGCGTCCAGTGGGAGAAGAGGACCACGTCCACGCCCGCCTCCTTCAACCGTGGCAGGTCGGCGTGGCCGGAGGCGGAGCGCTCGCCGAGGGTGCGGCGACCGGCGACCACTTCCTCCAGCGTGTCCTGGTGGGTGTCCACCACCACCGCCCTCTGGTGGAGGGCGAGGGCACGGGGATCGACGGCTTGGTCTGCCAAGGGGAGGGCTCCTTTCGTGCGGGATGGCGGCCCCGCGCGGAGCCGCTCACCGGCTGCGGTTCGCGGGGCGGGCGGCGCTTCCTCCCTCCGGAGGTCGGGGACGGCGGCCGCCGCCGACCGGCCGGAGGATGCGAGATGGTGGGCCCCCAGGGATTCGAACCCTGGACACCCCGATTAAAAGTCGGGTGCTCTGCCAGCTGAGCTAGGGGCCCGGAAGGTGGACTCCGCCCACGAGTATCCCGCCCGCGCCCGCAGACGGTCAAGGCGCGGCGCCGGCGCTCACTCGCTCTCCATGTCGAAGGGGTCGCGGACGGCGAGCGTCCTCTGGCGGTCCGCCCCCACCGAGACCAGGCTGACCGGGATGCCGAGCCGGGCCGAGATGAACTCGAGGTAGCGCCGAGCCTCCGCGGGCAGGTCGGAGATGCGCTCGCAGGAGCCCAGGTCCTCCTCCCAACCGGCCATCTCGACGTATTCCGGCGTGCACTCGCGCAGCACGCGCACGTCGTGGGGCATCTCCGTCAGCCGCTCCGTTCCGTGCCGGTAGGCGACGCAGACCGGGATCGTGGCCAGGCCGCTCAGCGTGTCCAGCTTGGTCACCGCCAGCTGTCCGATACCGCTGACGCGCACGGCGTAGCGGAGCGCCACCAGGTCCAGCCAGCCCACACGCCGCGGCCGGCCGGTGGTCGTGCCGTACTCCTGCCCCTTCTCGCGCAGCCAGTCGGCCTGCGGACCGTGGAGCTCGGTGGGGAAGGGGCCGTCGCCCACGCGCGAGCTATATGCCTTGGAGACGCCCAGCACGCGGTCGATGCGCGTGGGGCCGACGCCGCTCCCGATGCAGGCGCCGCCCGCGGTGGGCGAGGAAGAGGTGACGTAGGGATAGGTACCGTGGTCGATGTCCAGCAGGGTGCCCTGCGCGCCTTCGAAGAGGACGCGCTGGTTGGCGTCGATGGCCTGGTTGATGACCAGCGAGGTGTCGCGCAGCCGGGGCCGCAGCCGCTCCCCGTAGGCCGCGTACTCCTCCACCAGCGCCTCCAGCTCGTAGGGGCGCTGGTCGTAGATGCGCTCCAGCTTCCGGTTGACCTCGGGGAGGACGACCTCCAGGCGCTCGCGCAGCAGGTCGGGGTCGAGCAGGTCGAGGGCGCGGATGCCCGCGCGCGCAAACTTGTCCATGTAGGCCGGCCCGATGCCGCGCAGCGTGGTGCCGATGCGAGCCGCCCCGCGCCGCTCCTCCTCCAGCTGGTCGAAGAGCTTGTGGTAGGGCATGATCAGGTGCGCAGTCTCGCTGACCAGCACCCGCGCCGTGTCCACGCCGCGCGACTCCAGCTCCTCCAGCTCCTGCAGCAGCGCCGGGACGTCGATGACCATGCCGTTGCCCAGGACGCTGGTCACGCCGTGGAGCACGCCGGAAGGGACCAGGTGGAGGCGGAACTCCCTGCCTTCGTGGACCACGGTGTGCCCCGCGTTGGTGCCTCCCTGGTAGCGGACCACCATCTCCGCCCGCGCGGCGAGGAAGTCGGTCACCTTGCCCTTGCCCTCGTCGCCCCACTGGCTCCCCACCACCACCAGTGCCGGCATGCGCGCACCTCCAGACGATGTGGCCTCCAGCCTCCCGCCGCGGCAGCCTTCCGGTCAGCCGGCCTGCTGGCGGCGGTCGAGGCTGACGAACTTGCCGATCTCCCGCAGGAAGACGAGCTGCGCGCTTCCGACGGGGCCGTTTCTCTGCTTGGCCAGGATCAGTTCGACGACGTTGCTGGACTCCATCTCCGGGTTCTGGTAGATGAAGGTGACCACGTCGGCATCCTGCTCGATGGCTCCTGACTCGCGCAGGTCCGAGAGCTGCGGCCGCCGGTCCTGCCGCTGCTCCACCGCCCGGCTCAGCTGCGAGAGCGCCACCACCGGCACCGAGAGCTCGCGCGCCAGCGACTTGAGGCTGCGCGAGATCTCGGAGATCTCCTGCTGACGGGACTCCGCCCGGCCGTGGGAGCGCATCAGCTGCAGGTAGTCGACTACCACCATGCCGATGTTCCGCTCCGCCTTCAGGCGCCGGGCCTTGGCGCGCAGCTCCAGCACGGAGATGTTGGGCGTATCGTCGATGTAGATGGGCGCCTCGCTCAGCCGTCCCAGCGCCCGCGAGAGCTTGGGCCAGTCCTCGTCGCTCAGCGTCCCGGTGCGCAGGCGGACCGAGGGGACCTGCGCCTCGGCGCAGAGCAACCGCTGCGCCAGCTGCTCCTTCGACATCTCCAGGCTGAAGATGGCCACCGGGACCTTGTGGCGGACGGCGGCGACGGCGGCCATGTTGAGGCTGAGCGCCGTCTTGCCCTGGGAGGGACGGGCGGCGACGATGATCAGCTCGGACGGGTGCCAGCCCGAAGTGAGCCGATCCAGGTCGGGAAAGCCACTGGGGATCCCGATCACCTCGCCCCGGTGCGTGTAGAGCCGCTCGATCTCCTCGAAGGTCTTGACGAGCACGTCGCGCAGCGGTTCGTAGGAGCGGCTCTGCCGGCGCTGCGAGACCTGGAAGATGCGGTTCTCGGCCTGGTCGAGGAGCGTGTCGACTTCCTCGCCCGAGTTGAAGACGCTGGCCGAGATCTCGCCCACCGCCGCCAGCAGCTGGCGGAGCATCGACTTCTCCTGGACGATGCGCGCATGGTAGTCCACGTTGGCCGCCGTCGCCACCGAGCTGGCCAGCGAGGCCAGGTAGGCGACACCGCCCGCGCGCTCCAGCTGGTCATTGCGGCCCAGCTCGTCGGCCAGCGTGATGACGTCCACCGGCTGGCCGCGGTCGAAGAGGGCGAGCATCGCCTCGTAGATGAGGCGGTGCGCCTCTTTGTAGAAGTCCTGCGGGGCCAGCGTCACCGCCACCCGGACCAGGGCGTCGCGGTCCAGGAGCAACGCCCCCAGGACCTGCTCCTCCGCCTCGATGGCCTGGGGCGGGACCCGGTCCAGCGGTACGGCCATCTCCGTCAGCTCCCGACTTCGGCTCCCTCCGGCACCACGCGGACCCGCACGCTGGCGCTTACCTGCGGGTGGACGCGCAACTCCACCGCGTAGTCGCCCGCGCTCTTGATCGGCTCCGCGAGCCGGACCTGGCGCCGGTCGACGCGGACGCCGCGCTGCTGCTCGAGCGCCGCGGCGATGTCCGCCGCGGTGACGGAGCCGAAGAGCTTGCCGTTCTTGCCGACGCGGACCGCCAGCGTCACCTCGCTCCCGTCCGCCGCCTCCTGGATCTTCCGTGCGCGCTCCAGCTCCCGCTCCGCCTGGCGGCGGATCCGCTCGCGCGCCTCCTCCAGCTGCCGGAGGGCACCGCTGCTGGCCTCGACGGCGAGGCCGCGCGGGAGCAGGTAATTGCGCGCGTATCCGGGCTTCACCTCGACCAGGTCGCCGGCGGTACCCAGCCCGGCGACCTCCTGCCGGAGAATCACCTTCATCACGACACCTCCACGCGTCTTCGCAGATGAACCACGGAGTCGAAGAGCCCCAGCCAGACCAGCGCCTGGGAGAGGTAGGGGTTGAGCACCGCCAGGGCCAACACGAAGGCGCCCAGCCCTCGCGGGAGGCGCCAGCGGCGCAGCCAGAAGTAGCTGAACGAGAGGCCGCCCACCAGAAAAAGAAGCTCGGCCAGCAGGAGCAGGTTGGCGCCCGCCACGGCGGGGAAGCTCTGGCTACCCCGCCCGGCCCAGGCCAGGACGAGGCCCACCAGCAGGAAGCCGACGCTCCAGGAGGGCAGCTCCCACCGCGCGAAGGGCGGCAGCTCCACCCTCGGAAGGCCCAGGCGGCCAGCCATGGGGCCCGCAACCAGCAGCAGGAGAAGGGCGTACCCCGTCCCCGCAGCCAGCACCACGGTCGGCAGCAGCTGGCCGAAGAGGAGCTCGATCTGGCTGCTCAGCTGCCGGCTGGCATTCTCCGCCTGCCGGGCGTCCACCCCGCCGGCCGCACTCAGGAGCGAGCCGGCCTGCCGGGTGGACTGGAGCATCTGGTCGCGCAGCTGCGCCAGAAGATCCTGACCGAGCAGCAGGCGCCCCACCGCCAGGGTGACCAGGATGGTCGCCACCATGCCCAGCGCCCCGGCGCCGATCACCCAGAAGGCGTCCCGCCGGCTGCGCCAGGCCCAGCCCATGGAGGCGCCGAAGGCCGCCAAGTCCAGCCACGTGGCCAAGGCCCCCAGCGGGCCGGCGAAGAGGAAGCTGGCCAAGGCGGCCACGGTGGCGCTGGCCAGCCCCAGGCGCGGCCCCAGACGGACGGTGGCCACCAGCGTCGGCAGCGGGCTGAGGAGCAGCGCCACCAGGCCCAGCAGGGGCAGCCAGCTGCCGGCCAGCACCAGGAGGAGGCTGAGCACGGCCAGCAGGACCGCCTCGACCAGGGGTCGCGTCCGCGTGGGCGGCATCCCCCTCAGCCCCGGCGCTCCCGGCCGGTGCCTGCGTCGCCCGGCGCGGGCCGCTCCTCCGGCCGGGCCTCCAGACGGGCCAGCAGTGCGCTCATGTCCCCGTACCACCGCTCCAGTTCGTGGGCGCTGACGACGTTGGCGCGGATCCTGGCCAAAAGGAGGTTCTCCAGGCGCTCCAGCCCCAGGCCCGTGCGCCGTGCCAGGAGGGCCGAGACGAGCACGGTCTCCGCCAGGGCGGCGCCCAGCGCCTCGTCGTCCCCGTCGGTCAGCGCCTTGTGCACGTCGGCGACGGTGCGGACCAGTTCGGTCCGCAACCATTCGATCGCCCGCGCGTTGCGCGCCACGTCGACTCCGCCGTCCGCCGGCACTGGCCTCACCCCTCATCCAGGGAGCCGGTCCCCGCCGCGGGCGGGGGCCCGGCCGGGGCGACCGCCCACGGCCGTCCCTCAGTCGACGACGAAGGGCAGGAGCGCCATGATGCGCGCCCGCTTGATGGAGCGCGTCAGCTGGCGCTGGTGCCGGGCGCAGTTGCCGGTGATCCGCCTCGGCAGGATCTTGCCCCTCTCGCTCAGGTAGCGCCGCAGCCGGCCCACGTCCTTGTAGTCGACGCTGGCGATCTTGTCGACGCAGAAGTTGCAGACCTTGCGGCGACGCCGCCGGTCCTTGCGCGCCAAACTCTCTCCCCCCTCCCGGACCCGCCGCGGAAGGCCGCGGCGGCCTGTTCAGAACGGAATGTCGTCGGCGGGGAAGTCGACCTCCGTGCTGCCCTCCAGGGCGCCGGGCGACGTCTCCCGCTCGGCCGGCCGGTCCAGGAAGCGGACCGTGTCCGCCACCACCTCCGCCACCCGCCGCTTCTGGCCGTCCTGTGTCTCGTAGCTGCGGATCTGCAGGCGGCCATGGACCGCCACCAGCCGGCCCTTGCTCAGGTGGTTGGCGACGGTCTCGGCCAGGTGGCGCCAGGTGACGATGTCGATGAAGTCGGTCTCGCGCTCGCCCTGCTGGTTGGTGAAGGGCCGGTCGACCGCCAGGCTGAAGTTGCAGACGGCGACGCCGGAGGGCGTGTAGCGGAGCTCCGGATCGCGGACCAACCGTCCCACCAGGACCACCACGTTCAGCATGTGCATCCCCCTCCGGCGGACGGCGGCCGCGGCCTCCGGGCCCGCCGCGCTGCGGCGCGGAGCCCCGGCCTAGCTCTCGTCCGTCCGCACGATCATGTGCCGCAGGACGCCCTCAGTCAGCCGGAGCAGCCGCGAGAGCTCGGCGGGTGCCCGCTCGCCGCCTTCGAAGGTGAAGAGCGTGTAGACACCCTCCGTGTGGCCGTCGATGGTGTAGGCCAGCCTGCGCCGGCCCCACGGTTCCGTGCTCTTCAGTTCGCCGCCGTGTTGGGAGACGAGCCGGGTGATCCGTTCCTGAAGGGCCTGCGACGCTTCCTCGTCGAGCTCGGGATCGGTGATCACCATGAGTTCATAGGTGCGTGCCAAACCAAGCGCCACCTCCCTTCCTCGGACGTGGTACCCGGCCTGGGGCGACGCGTGTGGCGGCGCGACGCTTCCCGGGTACGGAAGGTCGCACGCGGATATCGCGCGGCACGGCCGCGCCCGCGTACCCGCGCATTATATCACAGCTCTGCCGGCCCCTCGCCCAGGGGCGAGTCGACGATGCGCACCAGCCGCTGTTCCACGCGCACCCGCGGGAGAAGGACGATCCGGCCGCAGCCGGTACAACGGAGGCGCAGGTCGGCGCCGGTGCGGAGCACCTCCCAGGTGACGGAGCCGCAGGGGTGGGGCCTCTTCAGCTCGATGACGTCGCCCAGGTGGAACCGGACCGGGGGGCCCTTCACGGTTGCGGCCCCCGCAGTCCGAGGCGGCCCGCCGGCGACCAGCGCCGCCACCAGGGGGCGGTCGCCGCCGCGCGCTCGGCCCGCGCCGCCGCCTTCAGAGCGGCCACCATGCGGTCCAACTGGCCCCGCCGCTTGAAGACGACGGCCAGGTTGTTGTAGGCCGCGGCGTACTCCGGCCGGAGCTCCAACGCCTTGCGGAAACAGTGCTCGGCCTCATCCAGGCGATCGCGGTGGAGCGCCAGGTTGCCGCGGTTGAGCCAGGCGGGGGCGCAGGCCGGGTCCCGCGCCAGGGCGCGGTCGAGGAGCCTTTCGGCGGCTTCCGTCTTCCCCCGGCGGAGCAGCAGGCCGGCCCACTTGCTCAGGAGTCTGGCTTCGTCCGCTCCGCCGGCGGCGAGGCGCCGCCGGAGCCGCTCCTCCGCCTCCTCCAGGCGTCCTTGGCGGATAAGGAGGTCCACCTCGGCCTCCTCGTCGTCGGGCACCCTGCGCGGACGCTCGTCCAGGGCCATGCCTTCACCTCCAGGGCGGGAGGGCCCGCGGAACCCTCCCCGGGGGGACCCCTTCCGCATGGGGGCCTGCCTACCCACATACACTAATCCGTCCGTGGGAGGGGATGCACATGCGGCCGTCGCGGCCCGCCCCGCGCCGCTCGTCGCCGTTGCGGGTTCGCTACACCCAGCCCGCCGCCGCGGCTGCCGTGGCCCACGCCCTGCGTGAGGTCCTGCGCCCGTTCGTGGAAGCCGGGCGGCCGCTTCTCTTCCTCTGCATCGGCAGCGACCGCTCCACCGGGGATGCGCTGGGGCCGCTGGTGGGCAGCCGGCTGCTGGAGGGCTGGGCGGGCGGGGAGGAGCCGGAGGTGGCGCCCGCGCCCCGCGTGCTGGGCACCCTGGAGGCGCCCGTCCACGCGACCAACCTGGTGCCGACCGTGCGTTGGCTGGAGATGGCCGACCCGCGCCCCGCGGTGGTGGCGGTGGACGCCTGCCTCGGCCCTGTAGAGAGCGTCGGCACCATCACCGTGGGCGCGGGGGCGCTGCGCCCGGGCGCGGGGGTGCGCAAGGTCCTGCCGCAGGTGGGCGACTGCTATGTCACCGGGACGGTCAACGTGGGCGGCTTCATGGAGTACCTGGTGCTCCAGAACACGCGCCTCAGCCTGGTGATGGCCATGGCCGCGGTCATCGCGGAGGGCCTGCTCTCAGCGGTGGCCGGCCTCCTTCCCGAGGCGCCCTTCCTGGCCGCCGAGGGGCCGCGCTCGCTCTCCTCCGGGGCCGGCCTCTGAGGCGGAAGCCGCGGCCGCCGCCGGCAGGGCGGCCAGCGCCGCCCGCAGGGCGTCCGCTTCCTCCTGGCTGAGCCGCAGACCGCCGGCCGGGGCGCCGTCCTGCACCTCCTTGGCGTAGACGTAGCATCCGTGCTCGGTCTGGATCCAGGTCAGGACGAGTCCGTCGCTCTCGCCCGTGAGAAAGGCCAGGCTCTGGCTGGGCGGGGCACCGTTCTGGCCGAGGGCGGCGTAGCGCTTGAGCGCGTAGGCCTGGAGGCTGCGGCGCTGGCGCGCGTCCAGGTGCTCCGCCGCCTGGCGCAGGGCGGCCAGCTCGGCCTCCAGCCGGGCGACGCGCTCGGCCAGGAGGGCCAGCTCCTTCTCGAGTTGGCCGCTCTCCGAGCGGGCGTGCTCCCGCTCCAGGTGGCGGCGTGTGCGGCGAGCCGCGAGCAGAGCGGCCAGGGCCAGGAGGAGAGCGACCACGGAAAGTGCCGCCGGGGCCAGTGTTCGAGCCTCCGGCAGGGCGAGAAGGTTGGACGGCATGTCTCCGGCTCCTCCCCTACAGCTGCGAGGCGGTGACTTTCCTTGCGGCAGCCCGCGGCGCCGGCTGAGGGCGCCCGCGGGCCGCCCTCAGAGGGGCAGCCCGTGGAAAAGGCTGCCCAGCGCGCCCAGGGCGAGGGCGACGGGGAGAGCCGGCAGCAGGTTGGCTACGCGGATCTCCGTCGCTCCCACCATGTTCAATCCGATGGCGAGGATGAGCAAGCCGCCGGTGGCCGTCAGGGCGTGCTCCGGCGCCCCGGTGAGGAGCGCGTGGAAGGGAGCGGCGAAGAGCGCGATACCGCCCTGGTAGAGCAGGACGACGAGCGCGGCCAGGCCCACGCTGGCACCCAGCGTCGCCGCCAGCACGGCCGAGGTGATGCCGTCCAGGGCGGCCTTGGCAAAGAGGGTGGAGTGATCCCCGTAGAGCCCGTCCTGAAGCGCGCCCAGGATGGCCATGGGGCCGACCACGAAGATGAGCGTGGCCGTGACGAAGCCGGAGCTGTCGCCGCCCAGGCGCGAAGGCGTCACGCGGCGCAGCCATTCGCCGAAGCGATCCAGGCCCTCGTGCAGGTGGAAGGCCTCGCCCGCCGCGGCGCCCAGCACCGTGGAGACCAGGGCGACCAGCGTCTGGCCGGCGGGCAGCGTCTGGCCGAGTCCGATGACGATCACGGCCAGTCCCACGGCTTGCAGTAGCCGGCGATGGATGGCCTCGGGCAACGGGGGAAGAGCGAAGGCGCCCAGCGTCGTCCCTGCGAGGATGGCGAGGACGTTGACCAGCGTTCCGATCACCGGCTCTGCGACCTCTTCCTTCCTAGGGGATTGGGTTGCAGGAGAGCCCGCCGGCGGTCGTCGCCCGGGAAGAAGCGCTGCGGCCGGGCGGGCGGTTGTTTCACGTGAAACAGGCCGGGCCCCTGCGTCCGGCGCTGCCTTTCATCTAGACGCCCCCGGCCGCGGCCAACAGCGTCTCCACCAGCCGCTCCAGATCCTCGCTCCCGAAGAAGCGGATCTCCAGGGTACCCCCGTTCCGCCCCGGGCGGATGTGTACCGGGCTTCCAAGCGCGTCCTGCAACCGCTCCTCCATCCGCGAGAGCTCCGCCGCCCATCCGGCCCCGGCCCGTTCCGCCCCGGGCGCCGGAGCCGGACCCGGCCGCTCCGCTCCGCCCGCACGGGCTGCCTCCGCGCGCCTCGCAGCCGGCCGCCCCGAACGCTGACGCGCCCGCCGCTCGATCTCACGGACGCTCCAGCCCTGTTCCACCGCCTGTCTCGCCAGCTCTTCCCGCGCCGCCTCGTCGCCCACCGACAGCAGCGCGCGCGCATGCCCCTCGCTCAGCGCTCCGCTCTCCACCCACCCGGCCACCGTCGGCGGCAGCTGCAGGAGGCGCAGCGAGTTGGCGATCGTCGAGCGGCTCTTCCCGACCCGTCGGGCGACCTCCTCCTGGGTCAGGCCCAACTCCTGGATGAGCGTGGCGTACGCCCGGGCCTCGTCCAGCGGGCTGAGCTCCTCGCGCTGGATGTTCTCGATCAGGGCCAGCTCCAGCAGCTGGCGGTCCTCGACCTCGCGCAGGATGGCCGGGATCTCCTTCAACCCGGCCTCGCCGGCGGCCCGCCAGCGCCGCTCGCCCGCCACCAGCTCGTACCCGTCGCCCGCCGCCCGGACGATGACCGGCTCCAGCACCCCGTGCTCGCGGATGGAGGCCACCAGCTCCTGGAGCCTGCCGTCGTCCAGCCTCCGGCGCGGCTGCATCGGGTTGGGCCGGATCGCGTCCAGGGGAAGACGCCGGATCTCCTCGCCAGGCTTCCTCTCCAGCTCGGCCGGGAAGAAGGCCTGCAAACCCCGGCCCAGCGCTGGCCGGTTAGCCGGCACGCGCCAGCACCTCCCTCGCCAGCTCCAGGTAGACCTCCGCCCCCCGCGACTTCGGATCGTAGAGAAGCACGGGCAGGCCGTGGCTCGGCGCCTCGCTGATGCGCACGTTCCGCGGGATGACGCTCCGGAAGACCTTCTGGGGGAAGTAGCGCTTCACTTCCTCCGCTACCTGGATCGAGAGGTTGGTACGACCGTCGAACATGGTCAGGACCACGCCCTCCAGGTCCAGGGTCGGGTTGAGGTTGGCCCGCACCATGCGCACCGTGTTGAGCAGCTGCGTCAGCCCCTCCAGCGCATAGTACTCGCACTGGATGGGGATCAGGACCGAGTCGGCGGCGGTCAGCGCGTTGATGGTCAGGAGGCCCAGCGACGGCGGGCAGTCCACGAGGACGAAGTCGTACCGCTCGCGCTCGCCCTCCAGTGCGCGGCGCAGCCGGCTCTCCCGCGCCATCACGCTGACCAGCTCGATCTCCGCGCCGGCCAGGTCGATGTTGGCCGGCGCCACGGAGAGCCCGTCCACGCGGCTCGCGCGCACGCAGGCCGCCAGCTCCGCCTGGCCGATGAGGACGTCATAGATGTTGGGTCGCAGGCCGTCCTTCTCCAGGCCGAGGCCACTGGTGCTGTTGCCCTGGGGGTCGATGTCCACGAGAAGGACACGCTGCCCGAGGACCGCGAGGCCTGCACCCAGGTTGACGGCCGTGGTGGTCTTGCCCACCCCGCCCTTCTGGTTGGCCACCGCGATCACCCGGGCCATGCCCGACCATCAGCCCCTCCGCGCCGACCTGCCGGCCGCGTTCTGCGAGGAAGTCACCCAGGAGGCCTGCGTGCCCGCCGGGCGCTTGGAGATGCGGACGCGCACCTCCAGCTCCTCGCCCAGGTCCACTTCCTCCATGCGGGTGGCGACACCTGCCGCCTGCAGATGGCTGACCGCCTGGCGGAAGGTGTTGAGAAAGATGCGGATATCCTTGATGACCCGGATCTGCCGCCGGCCGCCGCCGGAGGCGGGCGCGTCCTCGCGGGTCGCCAGCACCTGCTCCACCAGGCGCTCGGTCTCCCGCACCGTCAGCTCCTCCTCCACCACGCGGCGCAGCACCTCCAGCTGCGTCTCCTCGTCCTCGAGGCGGAGGAGCGCTCGCGCGTGGCGCTCGCTGACCAGGTCGCGCCGCCGGAAGATCTCCCGCCGCACCGCCTCCGGCAGGCGGAGGAGGCGAAGCCGGTTGGCCACGCTGCTGGCACTCTTGCCGATGCGCGCGGCCAGGTCCGCCTGGCGCATGTGAAAGTCCTCGATCAGCTCGCGGTAGCCTTCGGCCTCTTCCAGGAAGTGCAGGTTCTCCCGCTGCAGGTTCTCCACCAGGCTGAGCACGGCCGCGCGCTGGTCGTCCGCCTCCACCACCAGCGCCGGGATCCGCTCCAGCCCCGCCATGCGCGCCGCACGCCAGCGCCGCTCGCCGGCCACCAGCTCGTAGGCGCCGCCCACCGGGCGGACCACCACCGGCTGCAGCATGCCGTTCTCGCGCAACGACTCGGAGAGCTCCTGCAGCGCCTCGCTGCCGAAATGGCGCCGCGCCTGGTAAGGACTCGGGCGCACCTGGTCGACGGGCACCTCGAGCCACCGTTCCGTCGAGGAATCGACGCCGCGCACCCGCCTCACCTCCGGGTCGGCGGCCTTCCTTCCACGCCGGAGCTTCCTTGTCCTTCCGGCGCCTCGTGCCGGATCGCCAGCGCCCGCCGCGCCCGCTCACGCTTCGGCCCGGAAGACCAGCAGGAGCCGGCGTTCGCCTCGCTCCGGCAGACGCGCCTCGACCCGCCGCAGCAGGAGAAGACGCTCCCGACGCAGCCCGCCTTCCGCCTCCGCCAGCTCCTCCTCCGCGCCCGGCCCCTTATAGGCGAAGAGCAGCCCACCCGGCCGGGTGAGCAGTCCGGACGACAGGCCCGCCAGCCTCTTCAGGGGCGCCACCGCGCGCGCCGTCACCCGTCCGAAGGTCGCCGGCGCCGCCTCCGCCCCGCCGAGCCCCAGCCACGTCCTCCGCTCCTCCGCCCGGCCCCAGACCACACGCACTCGGCCTGCCAGGCCCAGCGCCTCCACCTCGCGCTGCAGAAAGGCCGCCTTCTTCCGCCGCGCCTCCAGGAGCCACCAGCTCCGCTCCTCCTCGACCAGCGCCAGCGCCAGCCCGGGGAAGCCCGCCCCCGAGCCCAGGTCGAGCGCCTCCCCGCCGCCCCACCACTCGGGCGCCGCCAGCGCCAGGAGCGAGTCGAGCACGTTCCGGCGCAGGTTCTCCCGGGCGCCGGCGACGCCCGTGATCGCCCATCGCTCGCCCTCGGCGGCCACGTCCCCCGCCAGCCGCGCCAGGAGCTCCAGGCGCTCCCGCGGCAGCGCCAGACCCCACTCCGCGAGCCAGCGCTCCAGGAGCCCCGCCGCCTCCTCCGCGGCCGCACCGCTCACGGGCCCGCCGTCGCGCCCTTCCGCGCCGCGTCCCCGCCGGCCCGCCGCCGCTTCCGCCCCCGGCGCCCGCCTCCCTTGGCCGGCGCCTGGACCTGACCGCCGGCGGCCTCCCCCGCCACCGGCTCCACCACCACGAAGCGATGCGGCTCCTCACCCTCGCTGTGCGTCCGCACCCGGCCGTCACCCTCCAGCGCCAGGTGCACCACCCGCCGCTCGGCGGCGCTCATGGGCGGCAGCTCGACCCGCCGGCCCGTCCGCACCGCCTCCTCCGCGGCCCGCTGGGCCCGGCGCCGGAGGCTCCCCGAGCGCCGCTCGCGATACTGGACGGCGTCGATGACCAGCGGCGTTGGGTCGCCCGAGGCGCGCGTGGCCACGGCGTTGGCCAGCAGCTGAAGCGCGTCCAGCGTCTGGCCGTGGAAGCCGATCAGCTCACCGGCGTCGCGCCCCTTCAGCTGGAGCACGATGCGCTCCGGCTCGCGCGCCACCAGCACCGACGTCTCGCGGCAGCCGTAGAGCAGCGCCACCCGCGACAGGAAGCGCTGCGCGGCCAGCCCCTTCTCCATATGGAGCGTGAGCCGGACGCGCGCCTGCCCGCCCGCCGCGCCGCCCGGCTCCTCCAGCACCTCCACCTTGACGTGCCGATGCCCCACGCCGCCCAGCCGGATGAGGCCGATGGAGACCGCCTCGTCCACGCTGGGCGCCGTCACCTCCACCGACCGCAAAGACTCATCCCCTCTCCGCGGTGGGCCGTACCACGCGCGGCACCATGGCCGCCTGGAAGACGCTGAACATGTTGGAGACGACAAAGTAGAGCCCGAGCCCAGCCGGCAGGTTGAGCGTGATCCAGCCCATGAGAAGCGGCATCATGTACATCATCATGCGCTGCTGCTGGCCGGCGCTCCCGCTCATGCCGGGCGAATTGCGCATCATCACCCAGCTCTGCAGGAAGGTCGTCAGCATGGTCAGCACCGGCAGCAGATAGAACGGGTCGGGACGCGCTAGCGTGGCGATCCAGAGGAAGGAGGCGTGCGAGAAGTCGAAGCGGCGCAGCGTCTCGTAGAGCGCCCAGAGGATGGGTAGCTGGAGCAGCAGTGGGAAGCATCCCGCCGCCGGGTTGACACCGTGCTCCCGCCAGAGCTTCATGGTCTCCTCGTTCAGCTTCTGCGGGTTGTTCTTATACTTCTTCTGCAACTCGGCCAGCTTCGGCTGCAGGTCCTGCATCTTGCGCGAGGAGACCATCGACGGCCATGTGGCCGGCCAGAGGACGCCCCGCACGAGCAGGGTGAGGAGCACGATGCCGATGCCGTAGTTCCCGCCCACCGACAGGAAGATCAGCGCGGAGCGGAATGCCGAGAGCAACGCGTCCCAGACTGCCAAACAGCGACCTCCTCCGCGACGCCGAATTCGCCCGGCGATGGCGCTCCCCCGACCCTACGGCACCGGGTCGTAGCCGCCGGCCGACCAGGGCCCGCAGCGCACCACCCGCCAGGCCGCCAGCGCCGATCCCCGCAACGGACCATGCTTGAGGACCGCCTGCACCGCGTACTCGGAGCAGGTCGGTGTGAAGCGGCACGTCGGCGGCTTGAGCGGCGAAAGCCAGCGCTGGTAGAGCCGGATGGCCCCCACCAGCAGCGCCCCCACCGCGCGACCGGGGCCGCCCGTGCGGACTCCGTTCACGCTTCCCCGTCCCTCTTCGACCGCCACAGCTCCGCCGCCTGGAAGAGCCGCTCCAGCTCCTCGGCCAGCTCCCGGAAAGGCATCTCGCGCGCGGTCCGCCGTCCCACCAGGATCACGTCCCAGCCCGGCCGGACCCGCTCCCAGGAGCGCCGCGCCCACTCGCGCAGGCGGCGCCGGATCCGGTTCCGGGCCACCGCTCCGCCGGCCCGCGAGCTGACCACCACTCCCAGCCGGCTGCATTCCAGCCCATTAGGTGCAGTGTACACCACGGCGGGCGCGCCCACGACCTGCCTTCCGGAGTCAAAAACGCGCCGGAAGTCGCTCCGGCGCACCATCTTCTCCATCCGCTCGACCCGACCCCCGCCGCTGCCTGGCGGCAGGCGCCGCTAGCCGACGGCCAGCCGGTGGCGGCCCTTGGCCCGCCGCCGTCGCAACACCTCGCGCCCGCCGCGCGTCCGCATGCGCGCGCGAAAGCCGTGAACCCGCGCCCGGTGCCGCCTCTTCGGCTGGTAGGTGCGCTTCACGTCCGCTCACTCCTCCGCTCTCCCGGGCAGGGATCCGCAGGCGCCGGACCGAACCTGTCCCCTGTCGTCTTCCCGGCTCCGCCCGGCGAGGCGCCGGGACACCTCTCGAACCGGAGGCACGGGAGCCCGGGACGGCCTAACACCGGCTCCAGACCGCGCGAATTATAGGCGAACGCAAGAGGGCGAGTCAAACGGACGTCTCGGCGTCCCGGAAGGCTTCCTGCCGCGCCTCGCACCGCCGCCAGCCTTGCCCCAGCCCTACTCCTCTGCTAGCGTGTGGGAGCCGACGGGGCGGGACGTGTCATGGGTGTGCACGCCGGTATGCACAGGTTGTGGATAGGCCTGTGGACAAGGTGTGCCCACCCCATACGGCGACATAACAGGGGCGAAGTACGCCCCGCGGCCTTCCCGGGCGAGGTTCCGCCGGGCCGGCTCCTCCGGCGTTGCATACGCGCGGGCGACCCCCGCCCGGCCGGCGACGGCTCGCGGCGACCGCCCATGCAGACGGGGGTTGGCAGCATGCAGTCGCTCGCACAACTCTGGACGCAGGCCGTGCAAAACCTGGAGGCGGCCGTGCCGGCTCCCACCTTCCACTTCATCCGGGAGACCGAGCCCATCGCGCTCCACGACGACACCCTCATCCTGGGCGTCCGCAACAGCTTCACCCGCGACTACCTCCAGGACCACGTGGCGCTTCTCCTGCAGCGGCAGCTGGCCGAGCTCCTCCGCCGCGAGGTGCACCTGGAGTTCGTCGTGCCGCCGGAGGGGGCGGGCGAGGACGGGGCCGCGCCGGCCCAGGACGAGGTGGCGGCGGCGCTCTCGGCCGCGGTGCAGGCGCACGTCGCCCAGCGCGGCGGCAGCATCGGCCAGCCGCTCAACCCGCGCTACACCTTCGAGACCTTCGTCGTCGGCAGCTCCAACCGGCTGGCCCACGCCGCCTCACTGGCGGTGGCCGACGCGCCCGCGCGCGCCTACAACCCGCTCTTCATCTACGGGGGAGCGGGGCTGGGCAAGACCCACCTGATGCAAGCCGTGGCCCACCGGACGCTCCTCCGCCACCCGGGCATCCGGGTCGCCTACGTCTCCTGCGAGACCTTCGCCAACGAGCTGATCAACGCCATCCGCGACCGGCGCACGGTCGAGTTCCGCAACCGCTACCGCAACGTGGACGTGCTCCTGGTGGACGACATCCAGTTCCTGGCAGGGAAGGAGAGCACGCAGGAAGAGTTCTTCCACACCTTCAACGCGCTCCACGAGGCCGACCGGCAGATCATCGTCTCCTCGGACCGGCCGCCCAAGGAGATTCCCACGCTGGAGGAGCGGCTCCGCTCGCGCTTCGAGTGGGGTCTCATCTCGGACATCCAGCCGCCCGACTTCGAGACGCGCCTGGCCATCCTGCGCGCCAAGGCCGCGGCCGACAACCTGGAGATCGACGACGCCATTCTCGTCTACATCGCCGAGCACGTGCGCACCAACATCCGCGAGCTGGAGGGGGCGCTCATCCGTCTCGTCGCCTACACCTCCTTCAAGCACCTGCCGCTGACGCTGGACGTGGCCCGGGAGTCGCTCCAGGACTTCGTCAGCCCGGGCCCGGAGAAGGCGGTCAGCATCGAGACCATCCAGCGCGTGGTGGCCGGATACTACGGCCTCGACGTGGAGGAGTTGAAGGTGCACCGGCGGACGCGCGCCGTCGCCTACCCGCGCCAGATCGCCATGTACCTCTGCAGGAAGCTGACCGACGCCTCGCTGCCCAAGATCGGCGAGGAGTTCGGCGGCCGCGACCACACCACCGTCCTGCACGCCTTCAACAAGGTGGAGGCCGACGTCCGGCGGGACCCGGCGCTGGCGGCCACCATCGACCATCTGGTGCGCCAGATCCGCTCCTGAGAGCGCCGCCGGTGACCCGAAGGGCCCGGCCGGGAGTCGGCTGGGGACGGCCTGTGGGAAAGCGGGGGGAGAAACTGTGGACCGGATGGGGAGGCCGGCGGGGGATCCACTTCCTGACGCAAGGAGTGGATAAAGTTCTCCCCCGCGTTCACAGGTTATCCACAGCGGTCGGCCGGCAACGGAGAGGTTTCCGCGGACTTCTCCACATCTCCACAGCCGCTACGGCTACGGCTTCGAACAGCATTCCAGAGAGGTCGCAGGACCGAAAGCCCGTGCAGCAAAGGAGGTCCCACCGTTGAGGATTCGTCTCGCGCAGCCCGCGCTCGCCCGCCTCCTACAGGTGGCGGCGCGCATCGTACCCGCCCGCAGCCCTCTCCCCGTCGCCTCCGGCGTCCTCCTCCGCGCCCGGCCCGGCTGGCTGGAGGTGATGGCCACCGACCTGGAGATGACCGCCACCCTGGGCGCGCCGGCCACGGTGGAGGAAGAGGGGGAGGTGGTGCTGCCGGCGCGCTTCCTGGGGGACCTGGTGCGCCGGGCGCCCGCCACCGACCTGGAGCTCTCGACGCGCGAGGAGGCGCTGGCGGTCCGGCTGGCCTGGCCGGACGCCGACTTCCTGCTGCAGGGGATGAACCCCGAGGATTTCCCGCGTCCGGTCGACTTCCCCCAGGAGGCGGCGCAGCTGGACGTGCGCGGCGGGGACCTGGCCCGGGCGGTGCGGCGGACCGCCTTCGCCGCCTCCCAGGACCAGGCGCGGCCCATCCTGACCGGAATCCTGCTGGAGATCACGGCGGGGCGCATCTCCGCGCTGGCCACCGACGGCTTCCGCATCGCGCGCCAGGAGGTGGTCCGGGAGGCCTCGGAGGAGGAGGCGGCGGCCGCGGCGGAGACGGCGGCGACGCGGGCGGCGCAGCCTGCCGGCGGGCTGGTGGTGCCGGCGCGGAGCCTGGAGATGCTGGCCGCCCTGGGCGAGACGGAGGAGGAGATCCGCCTGGCCGGGGACGGGAGCCGCCTCTACGCGCGGGCGGGCGGCTTCAGCTTCCAGGCCTCGCTGCTGCAGGGAAGCTATCCGCAGGTGCTGGCGGCGGTTCCGCAGCGCTTCGTCGCCACCTGGCAGCTGGGCAGGGCCGAGCTGCTGGCGGCCAGCGAGAGGGTCTCGCTGCTGGGCGGAGGGCGCGAGCAGACGCCGCTCAAGCTCCGCTTCGGCGACGGGCGGGTGGTGGTGGCGGCCGACGCGCCGGAGCTGGGGCGGGCGCACGAGGAGCTGCCGCCGCTGGAAGAGGGCGAGCCCATGGAGATCGCCTTCAACCCGCGCTTCTGGATGGAGGGGCTGAAGGCGCTCGAGGGCGAGCGCGTCCGCGTCGAGCTGAGTGGGCCCCTCTCGGCCGCGCGCCTGAGCGATCCCGACGACGGCTCCTTCTTCTATGTGGTCATGCCCATGCGGACCGTGGGCTGAGCGCCGGCGAGGGCGGCGCCGGGACGGGGTGGGTCCGGTGCGGAGGGTGAGGGTGGCGGCGCTGCCCATCGAGCTGGGCGCCTTCCTCAAGATCTCGGGGCTGGCCGAGACGGGCGGTGAGGCGAAGCGCCTGGTGCAGGGCGGCCGGGTGGAGGTCAACGGCGAGCCCGAGCGGCGCCGTGCTAGGAAGCTGACGGCGGGCGACCGCGTCCGCGTCCGCCTGGAGGACGGCGGGAGCGAGGAGCTGCTCGTTGCGGATTGAGAGGCTCCGCCTGCAGGACTTCCGCAACTACGCCGAGGCCGACTGGCGGCCCGGGCCCGGGGTCAGTCTTCTGGTCGGCCCCAACGGGGCGGGGAAGACCAACCTGCTCGAGGCGGCGTGCCTTCTTCTCGCAGGCCAGTCGCCGCGCACGCGGCACGAGGAGGAGCTGGTCCGCCAGGGGGCGAGCGCGGCGCGCCTCGCGGCCGAGGTGGAGGCCGGCGGCCGCCGCTGGCGGGTGGAGGCGGAGCTCGGGCCGGGCAAAAAGCGCCTCGAGCTGGACGGGCGGCCCCTGGCGCGGCTCGGCGAGCTCCTCTACCGCTTCCCGCTCGTCCTCTTCCGGCCGGCCGACCTGGAGCTGATCCAGGCGGGGGCGGCGGTACGGCGACACTTCCTGGACGAGGTGGGGCGCGCCTGGAGCCGCTCCTACGACGCGGCCCTGGGTGCGGCGCGGAAGGCGCTGGCCGAGCGGAACGCCCTCCTGCGCAAGCTGGGGCCGTCGGCCTCGCCGCGCAGCGCCGCGCTTCTCCTCGAGACCTGGAACGAGGCCTTCGCCGCCGCGGCGGCCGCCCTCCTCCGGCGGCGGCTCGCGCTCCTGGCCGAGCTGGTACCCGAGCTCCGCCGCCTCCACGCCGCCCTGGCGGGGGAGCCGCCGCTCTCCGTCGCCTACGCCTCTTCGCTGCCGGCGGCGGGCGGGCTCCTGGCGGGCGGCGCGCCGCCCGCGGCGGCGGACGAGGGCCGGCGGCTCGAAGAGGCGCTGCGCGGTGCGATCCAGAAGGCGCTGGACGATGCGCTTCCGCGGGAGCTGGAGCACGGCTACACCCTGGTGGGGCCGCACCGCGACGATCTCCGCCTCCAGCTGGGCGGGCGCGACGCGCGCGCCTACGCCTCGCAGGGCCAGCAACGGGCGCTGGCGCTGGCGCTGCGCATGGCGCAGTTCGCGCTCCTCCGCGCCAAGCGGGGCGAGGCGCCGCTCCTCCTCCTGGACGACGTCTTCTCCGAGCTGGACGGGGAGCGCCGCCAGCGGCTCCTTTCCCTGCTCCTGCCCGAGACCGAGCAGGCCTGGGTGACGGCGGCCGAGGAGGGCTCGGCGCAGGCCGGCGGCCTCCTCCTGGCGATTGCAGGGAGTGAAAGGGTAAAATGGTTTCGCATCGTTTCGGGCTCGATCGGCGAGGTGCCGGGCGGTGAGCGAACACCGCGAGCGCCCGCCCGCTGAGCTCCGCTCCGTCCTGGCGGACCTCCTCCGCCGCTGGGGCATGGCGCGCCGGCTCGAGGCCTACCGCGCGCTGGACCTCTGGGCGGAGGTGGTGGGACCGGGCCTGGCCAGGCACTCCCGCGCCGTCGACGTCGAGGGGGGAGTGCTCCGGGTCCGGGCGGAGAACGGCAGCTGGGCCACCGAGCTGGTCTTCCACAAGAGCTCCATCCTGCGCGAACTTCACCGGCGCGGCCTGCGCGGCGTCCGCGCGCTGCGTGTGGAGGCCGGCCCGGGGGCCTGGCCGGACGCGGAGCCTCTGGCCGGTCCCGACGAAGCGGCGCCGGAGCGGGAGATTCCGGAGCTCCGGCCCGCGGCCGCCGCCTCGCTGGAGGAGCTGAGGCGCGGCGGGCTGGACGGCGAGCTGCTGGAACGGTGGCGGCGCGTCATGCTGGCTGAGGCGCGCCGCCGCGCGCGGCTGGCGGCGCGGAAGGCGCCGCCGGGCGAGGGAGGGCGGCCTGCGGGTGATCTTGGACCTGGGCGACGGCAGGAGCCTGCCGGGGGGTGAGGTGGTCCTCATCCTGGACGCGGCCTGCGCCGAGGCCTCGCCCGACTTCCGCACAAGCCTGGAGGAGCACCGGCGGAGGGGCCGCTGGCACGGCACCGGCCGCGGGTCCGTGAAGAGCTACGTGCTGACCGCGGGCGACGTGCTCTACGCGTCCATCCTGTCGACGGCCGCCCTGCGCGCCCGGCTGGAACGCTTCGCGGGCCGCGGCGGCCACGGGGAGGCGTCGGATTGGCGGAGAAGAGCGTGATCGAGCGGCTGCCGGAGCAGCGCCGCGGCGACGGCGGCTACGACGAGAGCCAGATCCAGGTGCTGGAGGGCCTGGAGGCCGTCCGCCGGCGGCCGGGCATGTACATCGGCAGCACCGGGCCGCAGGGGCTCCACCACCTGGTCTACGAGGTGGTGGACAACAGCGTCGACGAGGCTATGGCCGGCTTCTGCGACCACATCGTGGTCACTCTCCGCGCCGACGGCAGCGTCCGCGTCTGGGATAACGGCCGCGGCATCCCCGTGGGCGTCCACCCCAAGGTGGGCAAGCCGACGCTGGAAGTGGTCCTGACCATGCTCCACGCCGGCGGCAAGTTCGACTCCAAGGCGTACAAGGTGTCCGGCGGCCTGCACGGCGTGGGCGTCTCGGTGGTCAACGCCCTCTCCGCCTGGCTGGAGGCGGAGAGCCGGCGCGACGGCGCCGTCTACCGGCAGCGCTTCGAGCGGGGCCGGCCGGTGACGCCGCTGGAGCGGGCGGGGGCGAGCGACGGGACGGGGACCACCATCACCTTCCTGCCCGACGCCGAGATCTTCGAGACCACCGTCTTCGACTACGAGACGCTGGCGCAGCGGCTGCGCGAGCTGGCCTTTCTCAACCGCGGGCTGGCGGTGGAGCTGGAAGACGAGCGGAGCGGGCGGAGCAGCCGCTACCGCTTCGAGGGCGGCATCGTCTCCTTCGTGCAGGCGCTCAACAAGGGCAAGGGGCCGCTCCACCCGCAGGTCTGCTACGTGAGCGCGCAGCGCGAGGGCGTGGCGGTGGAGGCGGCGCTGCAGTACAACGAGGGCTACGCCGAGACGCTCTACTCCTTCGCCAACAACATCCGCACGGTGGAAGGCGGCACGCACGAGACCGGCTTCAAGATGGCGCTGACGCGCGCGGTCAACGACGCCGCCCGGCGGCTGGGCTTCCTGAAGGAGAACCAGGAGAACCTGGGCGGCGAGGACGTGCGCGAGGGGCTGGCCGCCATCCTCTCCGTCCGCCTGCCCGAACCGCAGTTCGAGGGGCAGACCAAGACCAAGCTGGGCAACAGCGACGTCCGCGCCATCGTCGACGGGGTGGTGGCCGAGGGCGTGGCCACCTTCCTGGAGGAGAACCCGCAGGCGGCGCGGGCCATCCTGGAGAAGGCGGTGACGGCGGCGCGGGCGCGCGAGGCGGCGCGGCGGGCGCGCGAGCTGACGCGGAGGAAGGGCGCCCTGGAGGTGACGGCGCTCCCGGGCAAGCTGACCGACTGCCAGGTGCGCGACCCCGAGGAGGCGGAGCTCTTTCTGGTGGAAGGCGACTCCGCCGGCGGCAGCGCCAAGCAGGGGCGCGACCGGCGCTTCCAGGCGGTCCTCCCCCTGCGCGGCAAGATCCTGAACGTCGAGAAGGCGCGCCTGGACCGGGTGCTCAGCCACGACGAGATCCGCGCGCTGATCACCGCCATCGGCACCGGCATCGGCGAGGACTTCGACATCAGCAAGGCGCGCTACCACCGCATCATCCTGATGACCGACGCCGACGTGGACGGCGCCCACATCCGGACGCTGCTGCTCACCTTCTTCTTCCGGCACATGCGGCCGCTGATCGAGCACGGCTACGTCTACGTGGCGCAGCCGCCGCTCTACCGCATCGTGCCCAAGCGGGGGAAGGACCGCGAGCCCCGCTACGCCTACTCCGACGCGCAGCGCGACCGGATCATCGCCGAGCTGGGCGGCTGGGAGGCGGTGGAGACGCCGCAGCGCTACAAGGGCCTGGGCGAGATGGACGCCGAGCAGCTCTGGGCGACGACCATGGACCCGGCGCGGCGGACGCTCCTCGCCGTCAGCCTGCAGGACGCCCTGGCCGCCGACGAGATCTTCAGCATCCTGATGGGTACGGAGGTGGGCCCGCGGCGCGAGTTCATCCAGGAGCACGCGCACGAGGTCCAGAACCTGGACACCATCGGCTAGCGAGCCGCAGGGGGAGCCGGAGTGGCAGAGATCGGCAACGTCGTTCCCGTCGACCTGACGGAGCAGATGAAGCAGTCCTACATCGATTACGCCATGAGCGTGATCGTCAACCGCGCGTTGCCCGACGTGCGCGACGGCCTCAAGCCCGTCCACCGCCGCATCCTCTACGCCATGCGCGAGGCCGGCAACACCCCGGACAAGCCGTACAAGAAGTCGGCGCGCACCGTGGGCGAGGTGCTGGGCAAGTTCCACCCCCACGGGGACGTGGCCGTCTACGACGCGCTGGTGCGCATGGCCCAGGACTTCTCCATGCGCTACCCGCTCATCGACGGGCACGGCAACTTCGGCTCCGTGGACGGCGACCCGCCGGCCGCCATGCGCTACACCGAGGCGCGCCTGGCGCCCATCGCCATGGAGCTCCTGCGCGACCTGGAGAAGGAGACGGTCGACTTCGTCCCCAACTTCGACGGGGACGAGAA